>JAUIJX010000025.1 GCA_030430795.1 Alphaproteobacteria bacterium
CCGTCGGTCATCACCAGACAATGCCGCGCATTATGGCGATGCTTATGCAAAAGACGCTCGCAATCCTCGACATCGTTATGTTTGAAGCGGAACCATTTGGCGCCGCAATGCAGGGCGCCATCCACAAGACTGGCATGTGCCAGCCGGTCGAAGAGCACAATATCTTCCGTACCCATCAGTGCTTCGATCACCCCGACATTCCCCAGATGTCCGCTGCCGAACACGCAGGCGGCATCGGTGCCTTTGAGCGTGGCCAGCCGCGTCTCCAGCTCACGATAAAGCGGAGAGTTGCCGGAAATCAGACGCGATGCACCACCGCCAGCCCCGTGCTCTGCCGCTGCATCCTGCGCGGCGCGGATCACATCCGGGTGATGGGTCAGCCCGAGATAATTATTGCAGCCAAACGATATCAGCCGCTTACCGTGCCGGGTGATGATCACCGCATCCTCACGCCGCGTGGATTTCAGCGTGCGCTTGAGGTGCGATGCTTCAAGCTGCTCGAGCGTCTGCATCAAAACCGTGTCTAGTGCTGGCATTTCGGTAAGACTCTTGCTATAGGGATACCTTGGATGGTCATTATACCACGATAAAGAAGGGATCAAAGCCCCAATGCAAACCATAACCATACGTCACGACTGGCAGCCGGAGGAAGTCTCCGCTCTGTTTGCCCTGCCGCTCAATGAGCTGCTGTTTCAGGCGCAGACGGTGCATCGCCAGTGTTTTGACCCGAACGAGGTGCAGGTCAGCACATTGCTGAGCATCAAAACCGGCGGCTGCCCGGAGGATTGCAAATACTGCCCGCAAAGCGCGCATTTCGAGACGCCGGTGAAAGCCAGCAAGCTGATCGATGTCGAGAAAGTGCTGGCCGACGCCGCCAAAGCCAAAGAAGCGGGCGCGACGCGTTTCTGCATGGGTGCAGCATGGCGCAGCCCCAAACAGCGCGATATGGGTGACATCAAAGACATGATCAAAGGCGTCGAAGCGCTGGGCATGGAAAGCTGCATGACGCTAGGTATGCTGACCCGCGAACAGGCCGACGAGCTGAAAGGCGCCGGGCTGGATTACTACAATCACAACCTTGATACCTCCGAGGCCTATTACAAGGAAATCATCACCACCCGCACCTATCAGGAACGGCTGGACACGCTGGACAATGTCCGCGCCGCCGGGATCAAAGTCTGCTGCGGCGGCATCGTCGGTATGGGTGAGGGGGCGACCGACCGGGTGGAATTGCTGCGCACGCTGGCCAATCTGCCGGAACACCCGGAAAGTGTGCCGATCAATATGTTGGTGCAGGTGGAAGGCACGCCGCTTAACGGCACGGAAAATTTCGATGCGCTTGATTTCGTGCGCATGATCGCGGTGGCACGTATCCTGATGCCGGCCTCTTACGTGCGGCTTTCCGCCGGGCGTGAACAGATGGACGACAGCACGCAGGCGCTCTGCTTTTTTGCCGGTGCCAATTCGATCTTCTACGGCGAACAATTGCTGACCACCCCGAACCCGTCGGAAAATGCCGACCGCGCCCTGCTTGCCAAACTCGGCATGCGGCTGGAAGGGGAAACCCCCACCACGTCAAAAAACGCAGCGTAAATAGATTCCCTGCTTTCACGCGGAATAGCACTATACGAGCGGTCGAGAAGCGCAGGAGCAAATCCAAAATAACGTAATTGTTTTTTACTACCGGAAGGTGTACATCACTCGCCCATGAAAAAGGACACGCAGCAACTGCCGGACTGGTACACCGAAGGGTTGGAGCATATCTGGCCGCCTTACGGGCAATCGAGCCTGTCGCCTGCGCCGCTGCCGGTCGCGCGCACGGAGGGCTGTTGCATTATTCTGGAAGACGGGCGCGAGTTGGTGGACGGCACCTCTTCCTGGTGGAGCGCCGCGCACGGTTATAACCATCCGAAGCTGGTGGAGGCCGCCAAGGCGCAGCTGGACGTGATGCCGCATGTGATGTTCGCCGGGTTGGGGCATGAACCGGCCTATCGTCTGGCCACCCGCCTTAGCCAAATCACGCCGGGCAAGGGCAAACTCTCTCGCGTCTTTTTCTCCGATTCCGGCTCAACGGCCACCGAAGTGGCGATGAAAATCGCCCTGCAATACTGGCTGAATCATGACAAACCGCGTAAAGAGCGCTTTGTGTGCCTGCATGGCGGCTATCACGGCGACACTTTTGGCGCCATGTCGGTCAGCGACCCGGAACGCGGTATGCATAAGGCCTTTAAGAACAATGTTATTATGCATTACGTCGTCGATATGCCGACCGGTGAATACAGCTTGTCCGAATTCGAAGACACGATCAAAGCCATCGCCCCGCATTGCGCCGGGTTCATGGTGGAGCCATTGCTGCAGGGGGCGGGCGGCATGCGCCTGCACTCGCCGGATATGCTGGCGGAAATCCACCGCATCTGCGGCGAGAATGAGATCCTGTTCATCGCCGATGAAATCGCCACCGGCTTCTGCCGCACCGGCTCCATGTTCGCCTGCGAGGAAGCGGGCATCGTCCCCGACATCATGTGCGTAGGCAAAGGGCTGACCGGCGGCATCATGACGCTGGCGGCCACCTTGACCAGTGAGGATATCTATGACGCTTTCACCGGGGATGATCCGGCACGCTCGCTGATGCATGGCCCGACCTATATGGCCAACGCCACTGCCTGCGCGGTTGCCAATGCCTCGCTCGACCTGTTTGAGGCGGAAAACCGGTTGGCGCAGGTGGCGAAAATCGAAATGCAGATGCACAAAGCCCTTCAGTCGCTGCGTGAGCTCTCCGGGGTAATGGATGTGCGGGTGAAAGGTGCTATCGGCGTGGTGCAACTGGCCGAAGAATATATGGATGTCTACGCCCTTCGCCACGCCTTCATCGAAAAAAACGTGTGGCTGCGCCCGTTCAGGGATGTCGTCTATCTCATGCCGCCGCTGGTCATCAGCGAGGAAGAGCTGACCGTGCTGACCGATGCGGTGGTGGAGGTGGTCACCGAATGGTCGCGCAGCGTGCGAGCAACCCTTAGTCATCTGTTTGACTAGGCGGCGCAGCACGGTATGATATCAGCGAAATGACAGAGGAGACCGCCCAGCTATGATGCCGGACCTTCCCGATGTGATGAGCATGTCGCTGCATCTCTGGATGACCTTCGCGCTGGTGCTGGTGGCCATGTGGCTCTATGCCTCCGAGCGTATGCCGATGGAAGAAACCTCGCTGTGGATTCTCTGCCTGCTGCTGTTATTTTTCCATTTTGTACCCTTCACCACGGAAAGCGGGGAACGATTCTCGCCGGAAGCCTTCTTACACGGGTTTGCCAACCCGGCGCTGATCGCGGTGATGTCGCTGCTGATTCTGGGGCAGGCCATCGTCAATACCGGATCGCTCAACGCCATGACCGGGTTTATTTTCCGTATGTTTGGCGACAATTCATTCCTCTCTATCACCGTTACCCTGCTGGCGGTGCTGCTGATCAGTGCCTTTGTGAACAACACCCCGGCAACGGTGGTTTTTATCCCGATCATGCTGGCAGTGGCGGGTAAACTGAATATTTCGCCATCTAAGGTGATGATTCCGCTCTCCTATGCGTCCATTCTCGGCGGGACGACGATCCTGATCGGTTCGTCCACCAACTTATTGGTTTCCGGTGCGTTAAAGAGCGTAGGGCATGAGCCGCTGGGCATGTTTGACTTTACCGTGCCGGGGGTGATTATCGCCGGGGTGGGGCTGGTCTATATCGCCTTTGTCCTGCCGCGCCTGCTGAGGGACCGTGCGCCGCTCTCCAGTGATCTGATGGGTGATGAACAACGCCAGTTTGTTATTCAGTTGGAGATTGATGCGGCATCGGAACTGGTCGGCAAAGCCATCACTGACGAAAACCTGCTCGGCATTGAAGACGTAAATGTCAAAATGCTGCAGCGCCATGAGCATGCCTATCTGGCACCGTTCGATGAACCAATCCGCATTCGCCCATTCGATGTCATCGTGCTGACCACCACCAAGAAATCACTGGTGGAACTGATCTCCGCCAAGGAAAAGCGCATGTTTGGCAAAATCGCTGCCCTCAATGCCGAAGTGGCCGAAGGCGGGGAGGGCAAAGCGGAGAATCTGGCGCTGGCGGAAGTGCTGATCGCTCCGGCCTCGCGCATGGTTGGGCAGAATATCGAGCAGATTGGCTTCTTCAATAAATACCATTGCACGGTGCTGGGCATTCAGCGTCGCACCCGCATGATCACCTCGCGCATGACCGAGATTCGCCTCGCTGCCGGGGACGTATTGCTGGTGATGGGTACGCGCGAGCAGATTGAGCAGATGCGCGAAAGCAAGGACCTGATTCTGATGGAATGGTCAACGCAGGAATTACCGTCCGCCCGCAATGCGCGGCGCGTCAACCTGATCTTCGGCATCGTGATTGCCACTGCCGCCTTTGAGATCATCCCGATTTACATCAGCGCCTTTGTTGGTGCGCTGGCGGTTATCATCATGGATTGCCTGACGCCCAGGCAGGCCGTGCGCGCACTCGACGGCCAGATCATCCTGCTGGTGGCGGCAGGTCTGGCACTCAGCACGGCGCTGGAAATCACCGGCGGTGCATCCTTCATCGCCCACAGCCTGATTGAAGCCATGCATGGCGCCCACCCGATCTGGATCATGTCGGCGCTGTTCGGAGTGATGGCCGTTGCCACCAACATCCTCAGCAACAATGCCACCGCGCTGATCTTCACGCCGATTGCCTATAACGCTTCGGTGGAGTTGGGCGTAGAGCCGTCCATGTTCATCTTCGCGGTGATCTTCGCGTCCAACTGCTGCGCCTTTGCCTCGCCGATCGGCTACCAGACCAATCTGCTGGTGATGGGGCCGGGGCACTACACCTTCAGCGACTACCTGAAAGCTGGTATCCCGCTTGCGATACTGGTATGGATGACCTATACGCTATATGCCTACATGAGTTATTAGAGGACGTATATGACCGACACTCCGACGCCGAATAAACGACGTAAGTTCATCAAGAATGCCGCTGCGTTTGGCGTAGCAGGTGCAACAGCCGGGCTCGGCATCCGCGCCATGGCGGAAGAGGGGAAAGCCCCGGCGGTTGTCACGGGCAAAAAGGTCTGGCGCATGTCGATGACCTGGCCGAAAGTGCTGCCCGGTCTTGGTACCGGTGCGGTGCGTCTGGCGGAGCGCATCACCAACATGTCCGAAGGGCAACTGGAAGTGAAAGTCTACGGTGCCAATGAACTGGTGCCGGCGCTGGGTGTGTTCGATGCCTGCGCCGAAGGCTCACTGGAAATGGCGCATGCAGCGCCGTATTACTGGTTGTCGAAGAACCGTTCCTTCGCCTTCTTCTGCGCGGTGCCGGGCGGCATGACTGAGCAGGAACAAAACGGCTGGCTCTATTACGGCGGCGGTCTCAAGCTGATGCATGAACTCTATGGCGAGTTCGGTCTGGTCTCCTTCCCGGCGGGCAACACCGGTACACAGATGGGCGGCTGGTTCAAAAACCCGCTGCATAGTCTGGACGACATCAAAGGGCTGAAAATGCGTATTCCGGGCATTGCCGGGGAAATCATTTCCAAACTCGGCGGCAACCCGCAGAACATTCCGGGCGGGGAGTTATATACTTCGCTGCAGCAGGGCGTGATTGACGCGCTGGAATGGGTCGGGCCGTGGAACGATCAGGCGCTCGGCTTCCACCGTATCGCCAAGAATTACTACGGGCCGGGCTTCCACGAAGGCGGACCGACGCTGGAGCTGATGATCAACAAGAAAGCCTTCGACGATCTGACCCCGTCACTCAAGCGGCTGGTGAAAGGTGCCTGCGCTATGGAAAACATCCTGATGGGTGCGGAATATTACGCGAATAACGTGAAGGCCTTTGCCGAGTTACAGGCCATGCCGGATCTCAACATCGCCACCTATCCGGAAGACATCCAGAACGCAGTGTTCAAAATGGCGAAAGAAGTGGCGGCTGATACCGCCAATCTCGGCGACATCAACAAACGCATTTACGATAGCTGGTCGCATTTCCGCAAAAACGCTATGGCCATGAGTCGTGTGACGGAATTCGGTTTCATGCAGGGGCGCTACAACGCCAACACCTGATCTATCCGGATGATTTTTTGCTGCTGCGTTGCAGGTCTTCGTACATCTGCCGCAGGTCGGACGTGCTGATCGTCAGCTCGTTATGGTCGTGCTTCATGCGCACCTTGTGACGGTACTCCTTGAAGCGGGCGTCGCGCTCTTCCAGATTGCTGATTGTCATCGGCACGCGATACATCGACGTCACTTTCGGCATCAGCGCGAACGGGCGGAATTGATAGGCAAAGCGCAGCCATAAATCCCAGTCTTCCAGAAAGTCGAGTTCTTCGTCGAACCCGCCGCATTTTTCAAAACAGGCTTTCTTGAACAGCACGCAGTTGATCGGCAGGAAGTTATAGGTCAGCAGCCGTGCAAAGGAAAAGACCGGCTCGTCATAGGTCACCTGCCCCATGCCTTCGCGCAGGATGCGCCGCCCGTCATGGCTGTATTCCGAGGACAGCTCCCAGCCATAAGCATACGCGACATCGGCCTTGTTAGCCTCCGCCGTTGCCACCAGCTGTTCCAGATGATCGGCGAAGAACATATCGTCGTCATCGAGGAACACACAATACGTGCCGGTCGCCATTTCCATCGCCAGATTCCCGGCGGCGCAGCGACCCTTATTGCTGCCGAGCGCCTTATACTGAATGGCGATGCCTTCGAATTCTTTGACGAACCGTCCGAGATTCGCTTTGCCGTCCTGCACCAATACGATCTCGATGGATTTCGTCGGGTAGGTCTGATGCATCACTGACTGAATCGCCTCGCGCAGCAGGTCGTTGCGATTACCCATTGTGCGGATCAGCACCGACACTTTCGGATGTTTGGTCAGCGCCAGCCCGGCGGAATTATCCGCAGGGATCATCGTGTCATTACCCAGCCGCCGTCCGTAATCCCATCCGCGAATCAGGAAGCGCTTGGAATCCACCTCACCATGCTTACGGAAATGCGGAAACTTCAGGAAGGCTTTCACTACTCCTTTGAATAGCAGGAAACGGTCGCGTCCACGCAGATACATTTTCGGACGGATAATCAACTCGGCATGCATCAGCAGCCCGCGCGCAATATTACGCCAGCTGCCATAGCGAATGCGAAGCGCCATATTCCCGCGCGCATTGCCGAAGAACATCGCCATCTTGGTTTTGGCGGGATCGACGTAAGAGTAATGATGCAGTACCGCATCCGGCACATAACGCAGGGAGAACCCGGCAATACGCAGCCGCCAGGACAGGTCGACATCTTCACAATATAGGAACAGCGCGGGGTCAAATCCTTTAATTTCCTCAAACGCAGCGCGCCGTACCAGCAGCGCGGCACCACTGCACCACTCGGTTTCATACGTCACCGGGTGATACCATTTCGGATGCTCATACGGAGACTGGCGCGGCTCCCACGCTGCGGTGGAATCGGATGCTCCCTCGGCACGTGCCAGCAATTTCTCCAGACAATCCGGCGCCAGCTCGGTATCCGGGTTGAGGATAAACAGATAGTCGCCTTCGCCTTCTGTCGCTGCTTTGTTATGCCCGGCACCGAATCCGACATTCTCATCCCCGGCAATCACCTTCACCTCGCGGAAACGATCGGCATGCGCTTCCAGCAACACCCGCGCCGCATCGGCGCTGCCGTCAGTGCTGGCATTGTCGTAGACATACACTGCCAACTGCTCGAGCGGCACTTTCTGCTGCACGATGCTCTCGATGCACTTCTTAATATCCTTGGTGGAATTATAGGTAACGATGGTGATATCAACGGTCATGAATGGCGCTTCCCTGATCTCTGCGAACACGTTCTACCGCATGCACTGGTCGAATACAATTGCATATTATGCGTCAACCCTTTATAAGCCCCCCTCTTTAGGGGGAAGTTAAGAGGGATACCATGAAAGACATACGCAACATCGCGATCATCGCGCACGTTGACCACGGCAAGACCACGCTGATCGACTCACTGCTGGCGCAAAGCGGTACCTTCCGCGCCAACCAGTCGGTGGATGAGCGCGTGATGGACTCCAACGATCTGGAAAAAGAGCGGGGCATCACCATTCTTGCCAAATGTACCTCGATCAACTGGCAGAACACCACGGTCAACATCATCGACACGCCCGGCCACGCCGATTTTGGCGGTGAGGTGGAGCGCGTCCTCTCAATGGCGGACGGGGTGATCCTGCTGGCCGATGCCTCGGAAGGCCCGATGCCGCAGACCAAATTCGTGTTGGCCAAAGCACTGGCGCAGGGGTTGCGCCCGATCGTGGTGGTCAACAAGGTCGACAAGCCCGATGCCCGCCCGGACGAGGTGGTGGACGAAGTCTTCGACCTGTTCGCCGCACTCGATGCCAGCGATGAGCAGCTCGACTTCCCGGTGCTCTATGCTTCAGGCCGTGACGGTTGGTGTGTGCGTGAGCTGGAAGATGAGCGCAAGGATTTAAGCCCGCTGCTGGAGCTGGTGCTGGAACATGTCAGCCCGCCGCAGGTGGATGTGGATGCGCCGTTTGCCATGCTGGTGACGTTGCTCGAATCCGATCCGTTTCTGGGGCGTATCCTCACCGGACGCATCTATAGTGGCAAGGCCAAAACCGGCGCGACCGTCAAGGCGCTGTCGCTCGACGGCAGTACGGTGGAAACGCGCCGTCTGACGAAACTGCAGACCTTCGCCGGGATTGAACGCGTGGCGGTGGAAGAAGCCGTCGCCGGGGATATTATCTCCATCGCCGGGATGGAAGAAGCCTCCGTGGCGGATACTATCTGCGATCCGGCGGTGGAAGAGCCGCTGCAATCCACCCCGATTGACCCGCCGACCATGGCCATCACCATCAGCGTGAACGACTCCCCGTTCGCCGGGCAGGAAGGCAGCAAAGTCACCAGCCGTATGATTCGCGACCGCCTGATGGCCGAAGCCGAGACCAATGTCGCCATCACCGTCAACGAAACCGAGGGCAAGGATGCGCTGGAAGTCGGTGGGCGTGGGGAACTGCAACTGGGCGTGCTGATTGAGACCATGCGCCGCGAGGGCTTTGAGCTATCCGTCTCCCGCCCGCGCGTGCTGTTGCGTAAGGATGAGGCGACCGGCGAAACGCTGGAGCCGGTGGAAGAGGTAGTCATCGACGTTGATGACGAGCATAGCGGCGTGGTGGTGGAAAAAATCAGCCAGCGCAAAGGTAAAATGACCGATATGCGTCCCTCCGGCGGCGGCAAGACCCGTGTGACCTTCCTTGCCCCGTCTCGCGGGCTGATCGGTTATCAGGGCGAATTCCTCACCGATACCAAGGGTACGGGCATCATGAACCGCCTTTATCACAGCCATGAACCGTATAAAGGCGATATTCCGGGCCGTCGCAACGGCGCACTGATCTCCACCGATCAGGGTGAGGCAGTGGCATACGCGCTGTTTAACCTGCAGGATCGCGGCGTTATGTTCGTCAAACCGCAGGATAAAGTCTATGCCGGGATGATCGTGGGCGAGAATAGCCGCGACAACGATCTGGAGATTAACGTATTGAAAGGTAAGCAATTAACCAACGTCCGGGCGTCCGGGACGGATGAGGCCATTCGCCTGACGCCGCCGCGCCTGATGACGCTGGAAGAGATGATTGCTTATATCGGGGATGATGAGCTGGTGGAAGTCACGCCAAAGAGCCTGAGACTGCGTAAGCGCCTGCTGGATAGCAACGACCGCAAGCGCGAATCGCGGGCGGCGAAGAAAGCAAGCGCATAAACCGCATAAAAACATTGACATTCACTCGCGCATGACTATATTTCACCTCCCTTAAACTAGGAATTACAGGATAATTGCCATGTTAGCGGTCATTAAGACAGGTGGAAAACAATATAATGTGCGCAGCGGCGATACGCTGGCCGTGGAAAAACTCGAAGGCAAAGCAGGCGATGTCGTGGTGCTGGATAATGTGCTGGCGATTGTCGACGGCAAGAAGACCACGCTGGGCGCTGATAAGGCGAAAGTTGCGGCGGAAATTCTCGAGCAGAAAAAAGATGATAAAGTCATCGTTTTCAAAAAGAAGCGTCGCCATAACTACCGCCGTATGAAAGGCCACCGTCAACAAATTACGGTGATCCGCATCGGTGATATTGCGCTGGACGGTAACGTATCGACCAAAGCAGCAGCAAAACCTGCAGCTGAGAAAAAAGCTCCGGCAGCGAAAAAGCCGGCAGCGAAGCCTGCGGCAAAGAAAACCGAAACCAAAGCCGCTGCGGATAAGAAACCGGCAGCGAAAAAAGCTCCGGCCAAGAAACCGGCAGCGAAGAAGTCAACCAAGAAAGACGCATAAGGAGCACGACCCATGGCACATAAGAAAGCGGGCGGTAGTTCAAGAAACGGACGCGACTCGGAAGGTCGCCGCTTAGGAGTCAAGAAATACGGTGGTGAACTGGTGATTCCGGGCAATATCCTCGTGCGCCAGCGTGGCACCAAATTCTACCCGGGTGAGAATGTCGGTATGGGTAAAGACCACACCCTGTTCGCTCTGGTGGAAGGCAGCGTCGTATTCAGAGAAAAGCAGAAGCGCAAATACGTCTCTGTTGTTCCTGCTGCAGCCTAATAGCTGGACAGCGTAAGCATTTGAAAAGGGGAATGCGGTCATTCCCCTTTTTTCGTAGCTACGGACACATCCCCCATGCAGTTTCTCGATGAAGCAAAGATATTCGTAAAAAGCGGTAACGGCGGCGCGGGTTGCGTCAGTTTCCGTCGCGAGGCGCATGTGCCGCTGGGCGGCCCGGATGGGGGCAACGGTGGCCGCGGCGGGCATGTCTATATCAAAGCCGTCGGCAGCCTCAACACCCTGATCGATTATCGCTACCAGCAGCATTTCAAGGCCAAGACCGGCATTCATGGCATGGGGCGCCAGCGTGACGGCGCCAAGGGTGCCGATGTCCACCTGAAAGTACCGGTAGGCACGCAGGTTTACGATGAAACGGGTGGCGAACTGATCGCCGACCTCAGCGAAGAGGGGCAGGAGATTATGTTGATGCGCGGCGGTAAGGGCGGCATCGGCAACATGCATTTCAAATCCTCGACCAATCAGGCGCCGCGCCAGTCCACACCGGGCGAACCAGGCAGTGAAATGTGGGTGTGGTTGAAGCTGAAACTGATCTGCGATGTCGGTCTGCTGGGTTTGCCGAACGCCGGGAAATCGACCTTCCTGTCGGTGGTCTCGCGCGCCCGCCCGAAGATCGCCGATTACCCGTTCACCACCCTCACCCCGCAACTGGGCGTGGCTTATATGGATGAGCGCGAATGCGTGGTCGCCGATATTCCGGGTCTGATCGAAGGTGCGCATGAAGGGGTCGGGCTGGGGGTGCGCTTCCTCAAACACGTGGAGCGCTGCCGGGTGCTGCTGCATCTGGTCGACGGCACGGAGGAAAATATCGCCGAGCATTACCGTTTGATTCGTGGTGAGCTGGCGGCGTATAGTGAGGCGCTGGCGGCAAAGCCAGAAATCGTCGCGCTCAATAAATGCGATGCGCTGACGGATGAGATGATCGCGGAGAAAAAAGCGATTCTGGAAGACGCGGCGGGCTGCCACGTACATACGATTTCAGCAGCGGCGCGGCAGGGGATAGATGCCTGCCTGCGCGAGATATTCTCGGTGCTGGAAGAAGAGGACGAAGATGATTTCGATTAATGATAGCGAGCGCGTGGTCATCAAGATCGGCTCGGCGCTGGTGGCTGATATTCAGACCGGTGAGCCCTACGGCGAATGGATGGAATCGCTGGCTGACGACGTGGCCGAACTGCGCGCCAAGGGCAAAGAGGTGATTCTGGTCTCCTCCGGTGCGGTGGCGCTCGGGCGCAAAATGCTGGGGCTGAAAACCGGCACCTTGCGGCTGGAAGAAAAACAGGCAGCGGCAGCCTGTGGGCAGATCAAGCTGGTGCGCCAGTGGGAAAAGGCCTTCGCCAGACACAACATTGCCGTGGCGCAATTGCTGCTGACTATGGATGTCAGTGAGCAGCGCCGCCGTTATCTGAACGCTCGCAACACACTGGAAACCCTGCTGGAAAATGGCGTCATCCCGATCGTCAACGAGAACGACACGGTGGCCACCTCGCAGATTCGTGTCGGCGATAACGACCGCCTGTCGGCACGTGTGGCGCAGATGGCATCCGCCGATGTGCTGGTGCTGCTCTCGGATGTCGATGGGCTCTACACGGCTGACCCGACCCGCTACGATCACGCCGAGCATGTGCCGGAAGTGGAAGAGATCGATGACGCGATTCATGACATGGCGGGCACGGCGCGCACCGATGTCGGCACCGGCGGCATGGCCACCAAGGTCGAAGCTGCCGAGATGGCGCAGCAGGCGGGATGCCACACCGTAATTGCCTGCGGGCTGGAGCGTCATCCGCTGCGCGAGTTGCTGGATGGTGGCACGCATACCTGGTTTATCGCCGAAGATTCTGTCCATAATCTGCGCAAGCAATGGATCGCGGGCACCCTGCAGCCGCTGGGCGAAGTGGTGATTGATGCCGGTGCGGAGAAAGCGCTGAACAACGGTAACAGCCTGTTGCCGGTCGGCGTCGTCAGCATCACCGGTGCATTCGATCGCGGGGATGCCGTGTTGATAAAGAACATGGCGGGTGATACCCTTGCCAAGGGATTGATCGCCTATAACGACGCCAATGCGCGCCAGATCATCGGCTGCCAGACCACCGACATCGAGGGAATATTAGGCTATAAAGGACGCGACGCACTGGTGCACAGGGACGATATGGTAATGCTATGAACAGTCAGACAGCACGCAACATGACAGGAGAAGATATGAGTATTGCACAGACCATGCAGCAGATCGGCACACAGGCGCGGGAAGCCTATCGGGTGCTGGCCAATGCCGATGCCGACCGAAAGAAACAGGCATTGCATGTCGCTGCTGGTGCGTTGCATGCGCGCAAGAAAGAGATTCTGGAAGCCAATGCCAAAGACATGGCGGCGGCGAAAGAAAAAGGGCTGACCGGCGCCATGCTCGACCGGCTGGAACTGACCGATGCCCGCATCGACGCGATGGCGGAAGGCCTGCAGGCGATTGCCGAATTTGAAGATCCGGTCGGCAAAACACTCTCCGAATGGCAGCGCCCGAGCGGGTTGAAGATTGCCAAAGTCACGGTGCCATTGGGAGTCATCGGGATCATCTATGAATCGCGTCCGAACGTGACGGCGGATGCGGGCGCATTATGTCTGAAGTCAGGCAACGCGGCCATCCTGCGTGGCGGTTCGGAGAGTTTTCATTCCTCGCATGCCATTGTCGAATGCCTGCATGAAGGGCTGCGTGCGGCGGAGTTGCCGGAGGCGGCCATCCAGATGGTGCCGACGACGGATCGTGAAGCGGTCGGCGAGATGCTGACCATGACCGGCTTGATCGATATTATCGTACCGCGCGGCGGTATCGGGCTGACCCGCCGCGTTGCGGAAGAAAGCCGCATTCCGACCATCCTGCATTTGGACGGCAACTGCCATACCTATATTCATGCCAGCGCCGATCCGGACATGGCGGTCAAGGTAGTCAAGAATGCCAAGTTGCGTCGCACCGGCATTTGCGGTGCCACCGAATCGCTGGTGGTGGACGCTTCGGTGGCGGACGCCATCCTGCCACGCATAGTCGATGCGCTGGAAGGGTGCGAAGTGCGCGGCGATGACGCGGCGCAAAAAGCGGATAGCCGGATTGTTGCGGCCAGTGAGGACGATTGGGGCACGGAATATCTGGACAGCATCATCTCGGTGAAAACGGTGAGCGGTCTGGAAGAAGCGATCACGCACGTCAACATCTACAGCTCGCATCACACGGATGCTATCATCGCATCGGATCAAAACGCCGCGGATGCATATTGCCGCCGCATCGACAGCGCCATCGTCATGCATAATGCATCCACCCAATTTGCCGATGGCGGCGAATTCGGCATGGGTGCGGAAATCGGCATTTCCACCGGCCGCTTGCATGCGCGGGGCCCGGTCGGTGCCGACCAGTTGGTGACTTATAAATATGTCGTCCGGGGAGACGGCACTGTGCGCGGTTGATGCGGAACACGCCTGCGCCCCGTCGCGTCGCATTGCTCGGCGGTTCGTTTAATCCGGCGCATGCCGGGCATCGTCATATCTCGCTCGAAGTATTGAAGCTGCCGGAGGTCGATGAAGTCTGGTGGCTGGTCAGTCCGGCCAATCCGTTGAAAGATGCGCGCACGCTGGGCGACTATCGCAAGCGCTTTGATGGCGCCCAAAAACTGGCAGACCATCCGCGCATCCGCGTGCTGGATATTGAGCAGCGCCTCGGCACGCGTTTTACCTATGACACCGTCACGCGTCTGCAACAACTCTACCCGGCCACACAATTCATCTGGCTGATGGGTGCGGATAATCTGGCATCGTTTCATCGCTGGTATCGCTGGCGGGAGATCGCCGCCCGCATTCCTATCCTGATTGTTGACCGCGTGCCATTCGCACACCATGCATTGCGAGGCAAGGCGGCGGTCGCGTTGGCGCAATATCGTCAGGCGGCGATAGCAGGTATTGAACAAGGGCTTTCGCACCCTAAATGGCGCTATCTTTTCATCCGCCCGCACCCGGCCTCCTCAACCGACATCAGAAAAAGACATGGAAAAAAATAACGAGATGTGTCATACTGATAATAGCTGTTGTTACAGCTAAAATGTGCGAAACGTTAAAAAAGGAGAATGACGTATTTCTGCGCAATCTTTAGTCGGTGGGACTGACTTTATCAGGCAACTGATACTCACCTCTCTCGATGATGACAAGGCCGAAGGTGTCTCTGTTGTCGAACTCAACGGAAAAACCAGTTTTGCAGATGCCATGATCGTTGCCAGCGGACGCTCGCAGCGCCATGTATCGTCGATTGCCGACCACCCGGTGGAGAAGCTGAAAGAAGCCGGACACGGCCATATTTCAGTGGAAGGCAAGGAACAATGCGACTGGGTGTTGATCGACGCGGGCGACATTATCGTGCACGTCTTCCGTCCGGAAGTGCGCGAGGTCTATAATCTGGAGAAAATGTGGGCCGTGGCATTGCCGGCTCACGAAATGGCGCTGTAAGTAAAGCCGCGCTGTGCAGGTGTTGATCGCTGCGATAGGAACGTGGGGCCGTGCCCCCGAAAAATCTCTTTTTGACCATTATCTCTCGCGCCTGCCGTGGCAGGTCGAACTGCGCGAAATCACCGTCAAATCCAAAGGCGACACTAAAATGGAAGAAGCGGAAAAATTACTGACGGCAGCAAAAGCATTCGGTGCGCATCACCTCATTGCGCTGGATGAGCGCGGCAAATCACTGAGCAGCGAAACGCTGGCAGCGACCTGTCAGGGCTGGCTCGATCAGGGCGACAGCAAGCTGGCCTGCGTCATCGGCGGGCATCACGGGCTGGATGCCTCGGTGCGCAGCGCAGCGGATATTGTGCTC
>JAUIJX010000026.1 GCA_030430795.1 Alphaproteobacteria bacterium
ACTTTCGGGGAGTAAGGCGTCGCCGTAGCGTGAGGTCAGGCGCACATGGCGGTAGCGGCCATCCTGTATATTAGCGAGGGTTTCCGCCGACGGGGTGGCAGAGACCAGCAATACCGGGCAATCTTCGTGCTTGGCGCGCATGACGGCCATGTCGCGGCCATTATATATGGTGATGTCTTCCTGCTTATAGGATGGGTCATGCTCTTCATCGACGATAATCAGGCCAAGGTCGGTGAATGGCAGGAACAGCGCAGAACGTGCGCCGACAACCAGCCGGGAATGGCCGTGGCAGACCTGCTGCCAGATACGGCGGCGCTGCGCGGGGCTGATACCGGAGTGCCACATATCCGGCGCGTGGCCGAAGCGGCGGGTGAAACGGTCTTTCCATTGCACTCCGAGGGCGATCTCCGGCAGCATGACCAGCACTTGCCGCCCCGCCTCAAGGGTACGCTCGATAGCGTCGAAATAAACTTCGGTTTTGCCGGAGCCGGTGACGCCCTCCAGCACGGCGACATCGAAGCCTTTGGGAGCCGCTAATTGTTTCACGGCCTGTTGCTGGTCATCTGATAAGGGAAAAGGTTTATATTGGAAAGGCTTATTTTCCGAAACCACCATCTTGTTTTCCATAATTAAAATGTTATGGGTAATGAGGCCCGTGATGACGGCGCGCGAGACCTTTGTTTTTTCCATAATCGTAGATATGTCAGCTTCGCCATGTTTCTTTATGTATTCTATCGTTTTTTGTCGCTCAGGGGTGCGGCGATATTCCGGCGGGTTGGGATTGAGGCGCAGGATTTGTTCGGTTTCCGGGGTGCGGATAGCGTCCGGGACACTCAGGAAAAGCTTTAGGACGGCGCCCAGCGGCTCGCAATTATACCAGGCCATCCAGGTGATGAAGCGACGGAGATGCTCCGGCATGGGCGGCAGTTCGTCGTGGATGGCGGTGATGGGACGGCATTTCTCCGGCGGGATGTCGCCAGACGCATCGTCCCAAACCACGCCGACCAGCGTTTTACGGCCAAACGGCACCGAGACATAACTGCCCGGAAGCGGCGGTGACGGGGCGTTTGTGACATAGTCAAACCCCTGCCCTACCGCGACGGGAAGTAATACTTTTACCTGATGAAGGCTTATGCTATCTGTTGGAACCATAGGCAAACCGACCTTCAATCTAGTCAGAGGAGATAAGAAAAGAAATGAAGTTTTTCGTAGATACCGCCGATGTGGGAGAAATCAGAGAACTGGCCGAGACCGGGCTGCTGGACGGGGTGACGACCAACCCGACGCTAATTGCCAAATCCGGGCGCGACGTGTTTGAGGTACTGGAAGAGATTTGCGGTATTGTAGATGGGCCGGTGAGCGGCGAGGTGACGGCGATGGATGCCGAAGGGATGATCCGTGAAGGCGAGAAGCTCTCCAAGATTGCCAAGAATCTGACGGTGAAATTGCCGCTGACCTTTGAAGGGATTAAGGCGTGCAGCCATTTGAGCAAGCAGGGTATCATGACCAATGTGACGTTGTGTTTTTCGCCGGCGCAGGCGATTCTGGCGGCCAAGGCCGGGGCGACGTTTATTTCGCCGTTTGTTGGGCGGCTGGATGATATCGGCCAGGACGGGATGCAGCTGATTCGCGATATTTGCACGATTTACAGCCAGTATGACGCGATCAAGACCGAGGTGCTGGTGGCGTCTGTGCGCAGCCCGATGCATATTGTGGAGGCGGGTAAGGTCGGTGCGCATGTGGCGACGATTCCGGCCAAGGTGATCAAGCAGTTGTTCAAGCACCCGCTGACGGATAGCGGGCTGGAAGCCTTCCTGAAAGACTGGGAATCCACCGGGCAGTCTATCGCTTAATGGCCTCTTCACCGAAAGATACCGAACAGGTGCCAGACCTTAGCGAAGATGAGGTGGTGGCTTACCTGAAGGCGCATCCTGAATTTCTGGTGCAACACCCGGAAGTGCTGGAGGCGGTGGTGCCACCGGATCAGCAGCTGGGCGATAATGTGTCGGATTTTCAGTATTTCGCGATTCGCCGTCTGCAGGAGCAGATTCATGATATGCGGCAGAATTACGATATGCTGGTCAATTCGGCGCGGGATAACAGCTCGGTGCAGCAGCAGGTGCATCGCGCGATTGTGGGGCTGATTCGTGCCAACGGGCTGGAGCGGCTGCTGGAAGTGCTGACGGTCGATCTGATGCAATTATTTGATGTCGACGTGGTGCGGCTGGCGATGGAGTCCGATTTTCTCGATCTGCATGAGACGCATTACAGCGAAGATAATTATTCGGGGATTGTGTTTATTGAGACCGGCACAGCGGCGGAGATTTTCGGCGAAGGCGATGTGGCGCTGGTACCCAATACGGCCGATGTGTTTATTCCCGGCTTCGATGCGGTGTTTTCTGAGTGTACGCGGCTGGTGACGTCCTGTGCATTGCTGCGGCTGAGCTTGCAAGACGAGCCGCGCGAGGTCATACTGGCCTTCGGAGTGCGGCATCCTGACTGGTTTCATCCGGGGCAAGGCGTGGAGTTGCTGCAATTTCTTGCTATTATTGTGCAGGAACGGCTGGAAGTATGTCTGAGAGAAGAGAGCATCATGGGGGAATTGCCGGAGTCTGGCCAGTAACCAGCGAGGTTGCGGTGTCTCTGGAGGGCTGGCTTGAGCATTTGGAGCATATCCGGCGGCTTTCTCTTAAAACACTGGATGCGTATCGGCACGATTTAGAGATTTTTTGCCAGTTTTATAGTCAGCACGAAGGTGGGGCGGTGTCGCTTGCCATGCTCTCGGAGTTGCGGGTGTCCGTGCTGCGTGCATGGGTGGCGGCCAGAGTGCAGGACGGAGTGGATCAGCGCTCGGTGAAGCGTTCCTTGTCGGCCTTGCGCGGATTTTATCGCTATTTATACAAGACCAAAGGCATTCACAACGATGTGGCGTCGCAATTCCAGATTCGCAGTGCGCCCGCGAGCCTGCCGCGGCCGATGACGGCAGAGCGCGCGATTGAGATGATTGAAGGAGCGTCCTATTGGGATGCGGATTCCTGGATTCACGCACGCGACAAGGCTATCACCTTACTGATGTATGGCTGTGGATTACGGATTTCCGAGGCTTTGTCGGTGACTGCGGCAGATTTTGCCGATAATGCCAACAAGCTCAGAATTACCGGGAAAGGTAACAAGCAGCGTGAAGTGCCGTTACTGGATTCTGTATGCCGGGCTGTGCGTCGTTATCTGGAGATGTGTCCCTATGCGCTGGATGGCAGGGCTATTTTTCTTGGGAAGCGTGGCAAACCGCTGCAGCCTGCGGTGTTTCAGGCGCAATTCCGGCGATTGCGGCGGGAGATTGGGCTGCCGGAAGAGATGACGCCGCACGCGCTTCGGCATAGTTTTGCGACGCATTTACTGGGTGAAGGGGCAAATTTACGCGATATTCAGGAGTTACTGGGGCATGCGCATTTATCAACGACGCAACGCTATACGCAGGTCGATACCGAGCGATTAAAGCGGGAATATCAGAAAGCCCACCCGAAAAGCCCGGTCAGCTAGCGATTTTCTTCCAAAGCGGGTCAGTGAGTAACTCGATGAAACGGCGATGCGCTTCTAGTTCTTCCTGTGACGGGCGGAATTCACGCTCCGGTATCTCAATAGAGAGGCTGTAGCTGTGATTTTCAACGGTTTGGCTATGCTCCGCTGCCAGACCCAGGCTGGCTTGCCGCCCGCCGGTGAGCTCCAGATATACATCAGAAAGCAATTCAGCATCAAGCAGGGCGCCGTGCTTGGTACGGGCTGAGAGATCGATATTAAAGCGGCGGCACAGCGCATCCAGATTAGCAGGCTGGCCGGGAAATTTTTGGCGCGCCATCTGCACGGTGTCGATGGTTAGATCCATTGGTATCGTTTCGCATCCGATATTTTTCAGTTCGGCATTGATGAATTTCATGTCAAAGGCGGCATTGTGGATGACCAGTTTGGCATCCCGGATAAAGGCGAGAAAGTTCTGGGCGGTATCCCTAAATAGCGGCTTGTCACTTAGGAAATCAGCGCTTAATCCATGAACGCGCTCCGCCTCTTCCGGCATATCGCGTTCCGGATTGAGGTAGGTGTGATACACACGGCCGGTGCGCACGTGGCTGATCATTTCAACGCAGCCGATTTCCACGATGCGGTGGCCGCTGGCCGGATCAAGCCCGGTGGTCTCGGTATCAAGTGCGATTTCTCTCATAGACAGCCCCACTCTGCGAGTATTTCTTTGATGGATGCAGCGGTGTGTGGCAGTCCTATACTGGTAGCAACCTCATAATCCGCGTATTGGCGTTTACGATAATCGCTCCATTGGCGCGAGGCAACGGCTTTAAACCGCGCTTCGGTCATGTGTTTGCGGCGAAATGCGCGTTGTTTACGTAATTTTTGCGGGGCATACAGGGTGACGATGGTGTCAAATCGTTCGTTGTCGCCGGTTTCAAACAGTAGCGGGATATCGCAAATCACCAGTTTTGTGCCATATTGCCGTTGTTTGCGGCAAAATGCATATTCAGCCGAGCGTACACGGGGATGAAGGATTGCTTCGAGTGCGTGGAGGGCCGCGTCATCGTTAAACACTTTTTTGGCCAGCGCCTGACGGTCTATTTTTTGTTTTGTCACGGCTTCCGGAAAGGCTTTGGCGATCATGCGAATGGTGTCGGTATCGTCTGACAGAAGGCGGTGTACGGTGCGGTCAGCGTCATAAATTTTAGCGCCGTAAGTTGCAAACATGCGAGCCACCGTCGATTTACCGCTGGCGATGCCGCCGGTGAGTCCGAAAATCAGCATGGGGCGGCGTCCAGCTGGCGCTCCAGCATCTCGCGCAGGGTGTCGGTGACATCCGGGCGAATGCCAAACCATGCTTCAAAGGCGGGTACGGCTTGATAGATCAGCATAGGCAGGCCGGGAATAGCAGAAAGCTTCAATTGTTCCGCCTTGTTGATGAGGCTTGTTTTTAAGGGGTTGTAGACGATATCGACAACGGCGGCACCGGCTGGCAATTGCTCCAGCGCCAGCGTTAGTTCCGGTTGTCCCTTCATGCCGAGCTGAGTGGTGTTGACGACCATGCCACAGCCGCTCAGCGGTTTGTCACGCGTCTCCCAGTCTTCGATATGGATGGTTGCCTTGTCATCATATTGATGCAGATGCTTTGCCAATAATTCGGCATTAGAGCGTGTACGATTGGCGATGGTGAGTTCTTTGATCCCCAGATGCAGTAAGCTGACAGCAATGGCTCTGGCAGCCCCCCCTGCCCCTAAAATCAATGCATGGCCGATGTCTTTGGCGTCTATATCCGCCAGCAATAAACTTTCCATAAATCCATAAGTGTCGGTGTTTTGGCCGTGGATATGGCCGTCTTTCTGGAATACTAACGTGTTCACAGCACCGGTATAGCGGGCAAAGCCGTCATGTGAATCGCAGAGTTCAAAGGCATGTTCTTTGTGCGGTATGGTGACGTTCGCGCCCTTGAAATTCATATTCATCAGCGCATTGACGGAGTCTTTGAATGTTCCGGGCGGAACGCGGAGAGGGATATAGGCGCCGTCGATGTCATAATGGCGCAACCAATATTCATGCAATGCCGGGGACAGGGAATGCCCTACCGGGAAGCCAATCACACCGGCCAGAGCGGCCTTACCCGTTCGTGCTGCCATATTTATGCCTCATTTGTCGGTGTTTCTGGTAATACTGGATGATGGTGGCAGCGGTTTCCTCAACGGAACGCCGCGTGACATCAATCACCGGCCAGCGATTCTTGGCGTAGAGTTTCCGCGATTCGGTGATTTCTGCGATGATGTTTTCGCGATCGACATAGTTGGTGCTTTTATCTTCCTGGATGGCCTGCAACCGTGTTTCACGGATTTGCAAAAGCCGATCAGGGTCGATCACCAGCCCGATGATGAGCGGGCGTTTCAGCGTTTCGAGATTGTCAGGCAACGGGCAGCCGCCAACAAACGGTATGTTGGCTGCTTTATAGCCCCGGTTGGCAAGGTAGACGCAGGTCGGCGATTTGGAGGTGCGAGAGACACCGACGATCACCATATCGGCCTCTTCCAGCTCCCAGGTGGCCTGTCCGTCATCATGGGCGAGGGCGAAATTGATGGCCTCGACGCGGGAGAAATAGTCTTCCGTGAGTTCATATTGGCGCCCCGGTTCGGTGGAGACTTCGATACCCAGATAGGCACGAAGCTCAGACACAGCGCGTGCCAGCACCGGGATACAGGGCAGATTTTTGCCGTGGCAGTATTGTTTGACCTGATCGCGCAAATCTTTGTTGACCAGCGTGTACATGACGATGCCGGGGGTCTCGTCGATGCTGGTGAAGACTTTTTCCAACTGCTTTTCGGTGCGAATCAGCGACCAGATATGTTCTTCCGGATCGGCGTCTTCAAACTGAGCGACGGCGGCGCGGGCGACACTGCTGACCGTTTCCCCGGTGGAATCCGAGATAAGGTGTAAATGAAATTGTTTCATTCCAGAGTGTTGCACCCACTTTCCCGCGTTTGTCTATACGCTGTCGCCAAGTCGCCGCAGAATGGTATCGAGCTGACTGAGCGAATCATAGGTGATCAGGATTTCGCCGCTCTGGCCATTATCGTTAATGCTGACTTTCAGTCCAAGGCTTTCCGACAACGTCTCTTCCAGCGCCAGAATGTCAGGATCTTTGGCCTTCGGTTCTTTGGGCTGGGCGTGCGATTTGCCGGAAGACTTGGTAGTAGCGGTACCGTCGGCTTCACTACTGGCGCCGCCGCTGCGTACCAGATTCTCTGTCTGGCGCACATTGAGACCACGGCGAACGACTTCTTTTGCCAGCTCTTCCGGGTTGCCAGCATTGAGCAAGGCACGGGCATGTCCCATACTGATTTTGTCTTCCTGAAGATAGGTTTTGATCGATGCCGGAAGGGTCAGAAGGCGCAACAGATTGGCAATGTGACTACGGCTTTTGCCGACCACAGAAGCCAGCGCTTCCTGCGTGTGACTGAATTCGTCAATCAGGCGTTGATAACCGGCGGCTTCTTCCAGCGGTGAGAGATCCTGACGCTGAATGTTTTCAATCAGAGCCAGCTCTAAGGCCTGCTGGTCGTCGATTTGGCGAATGATGGCCGGAATCTGAGTGAGGCCTGCCATTTTGGCGGCGCGCCAGCGGCGCTCCCCGGCGATGATTTCGTAGGCAGTGCTCTTGCCCGGCGCAGGACGCACCACAATCGGCTGCATTATGCCATTATGTTTGATCGAATCGGAGAGTTCTTTCAGATACTCTTCGGTGAAGCGGTGACGGGGCTGGAATTTGCCGGAGACGATATCGTCAATTGGCAGTTCATTCGGGGCGACGCCCCCCTCTCCTTCTGCTCCGGTGGATTTACTGTATTCTTCCGAAATCAATACGGACAGGCCTTTTCCCAGCCCTTTATTGCCCGGTTTGGTCGTGGTTGCTGTGCTCATGCTTGCCTCATGCTGCTGTGGTTTCTGGTGTTAATTGTATGTGTTCCCGCTTAAGCATCTCCTTGGCGAGCTTCAGATAGGCCTGAGAGCCCCGGCAATGGAGATCGTAGAGCAATGCCGGCTTGCCGTGTGACGGCGCCTCCGACATGCGTACGTTACGCGGAATCACGGTTTTATAGACAGTGTCGCCGAGGAACTCGCGGACGTCTTCTTCGATATGGCGGGTCAGGTTGTTGCGGATGTCGTACATGGTCAGCACCACGCCCTGAATGAGAAGATCCGGGTTCAATTTTTTCTGGACGAGCTTGATAGTTTTAAGCAGATGGCTCAGGCCTTCGAGGGCATAGAATTCACACTGGAGTGGGATTAGTACCGCATCCGAAGCGACCAAGGAATTGATGGTGATCAGCCCCAGTGATGGCGGGCAGTCGATCAGTACATAATCATAATCCATCTGTGTGTCTTTCAGCGCGCTTTTGAGTTGCTGTTCACGATGTTCGGTGGTGACTAATTCAATTTCGGCGGCCGAGAGGTCGATGGTGGAAGCAACTATGTTCAGGCCGGGAATGGGCGTCTGTAATTCCGCCTCCGGAATTGTGTGGGCGCCAATAAGAATATCGTAGCTGGTGATGCGGCGCTTGTCGGGAGTGATGCCAAGGCCGGTGCTGGCGTTGCCCTGAGGGTCTAAATCGATGATTAATACGCGTTGGCCGATGGCGGCGAGGGCGGTGGCCAGATTAACGGTCGTGGTGGTCTTCCCTACCCCTCCCTTCTGGTTCACGATGGCTATTATTTTGGTCATGGTTTAATCGCTCGCAGTGAGAAATCTCAAGAATAACACCGGAGGCATCGGTTTGGCTGGGATGGATGATATGATCAAATGCCCATTCTGCCGATGCCGTTTCTAATTCTTTAGTATACTTTTCGCCTTTGTGAAAGAGACAAATTGTATTTTTTTCAACCAAATGACACAATATATTGAGTAATTGGGATAAGTTGGCACAAGCCCTAGAGGTGATGATGTCCGGGTGAAGGGGTGGCAGGGACTCAATGCGCTGGCATTTTATGTCGACAGTACAATCGGTCACGCGGGCGACCTCACGCATAAAGCTCACTTTGCGATGATCGCTTTCCACTAATGTAACATGTGAACAGCCTGCAATGGCGAGGACTAATCCGGGGAAGCCAGCCCCGCTACCGACATCAAGAATTTTGTTTTGTTTACCAGTGATTAAAGGGAGAAGCTGAAGCGAATCCAGAATGTGACGCTCCCATATGTGTGGGAGTGTGGAGGGGCTAATCAAATTGATGGAATTCTGCCATTGCTCTAATAATGACATGTATGTCTTTAATTTATCGTATGTTTCACGTGAAACATCGGCGAAGGGTGTCGCCAGGGTCATTATGCCGCCTTCATATGTTTGCGTTGTTTGACATAAGCGAGGATGGCAGTGAGGGCCGCCGGAGTCATTCCTGGTATCCGAGACGCGGCTCCAAATGTCTGAGGCTGATGATGGATAAGCTTCTCTTTAATCTCATTGGAAAGCGATGGCAGGTCGTGGTAATTGATGTCTGACGGAATGGCGACGTCTTCGTCTTTATTGAACATGTCGATGTCACGTTGTTGTCTTTCCAGATAGCCATCATAAAGAGCATCAATACGAAGTGCCTTGAGAGCATCGTCGGTAATGACGGATAAGTCCGGCCAGATCTGATAAAGTATCTCGGTAGTCATATCCGGATGAAGGAGTAGTTCGAAGGCAGAGCGTTTAACGCCATCCTGATTGACAGGGACACTGTGTTCCCGAAGTTTATTGGGGGTCATTTGGTAGGTGGAAAGGAGTGTTCTCCCCTCTTCTATCGCAGTCATTTTCTGAGTAAAGGCATCTGTGCGTTTCGATCCGGCTAATCCAATGGCGATGGCTTTAGTTGTCAGGCGTCGGTCGGCGTTATCTGGTCGGAGTGACAGACGATATTCGGAGCGTGAGGTGAACATCCGATACGGTTCGGCGGTTCCTAATGTAATAAGGTCATCGATCATCACACCGATAAATGCATCGGAACGACGGAGAATAAATGGTTCGCTCCCGGAACTTTTGAGGGCTGCGTTTGCCCCGGCGATAAGCCCCTGCCCGCCTGCCTCTTCATAGCCCGTGGTGCCGTTGATTTGACCGGCAAAGAACAATCCTGATATTTTTTTGGTTTCCAAGGTAGGATGGAGTTCTCTGGCATCAATGAAATCATATTCAATGGCGTAGCCCGGACGGATCATGGTGGCGTTCTCGAGACCGGGAATGGTCTTGAGAATGGCTAACTGGACGTCTTCGGGGAGTGAAGTGGAGATGCCATTAGGGTAAATGGTCGGATCATCCAGCCCTTCCGGTTCCAGGAAAATCTGATGGGATGGCTTGTCGGCAAAACGGACGATTTTGTCTTCGATGGACGGACAATATCGAGGGCCACGACTGGCAATTTGTCCTGAGTACATGGGTGACTGATGAATGTTGTCACGAATGACCTCATGAGTGGCATCGGTCGTCCGGGTGATGAAGCATTCGATTTGAGGAACGGTAATGGTGTCTGTTAGGTAGGACATCGGCACCGGAGGATTGTCACCGGGCTGGGGAGTGAGAATGCTCCAGTCAATGGTATTGCCATCCAGACGAGGAGGGGTTCCGGTCTTGAGTCGACCCAAAGCGAAGTCATAGGATTTGAGTGATCGGGACAGACCAATGGACGGGTCTTCACCGACGCGTCCGGCCGGAATGGTTTTTCGACCGATATGGATCAGGCCATCGAGAAATGTTCCAGTGGTGAGGACAACAGAAGGGGCGTGATAGGTGGTGCCAGACGCACCGATGATGCCTTGGACGATATGGTGGTCACGATCAATCACCAGATCCTCGACGCTGTCTTCGATGATGGTCAGGGAGTCGTATTCGGTCAGGATGTCCTGAACGGCCTCACGGTATAATTTTCGATCTGCCTGAGCGCGGGGACCATGAACGGCTGGACCTTTGCTCTGGTTGAGAATACGGAAATGAATCCCGGCGCGATCAATGGCTCGACCCATGACGCCATCCAAGGCATCAATTTCTTTGACGAGGGTGCCTTTGGCAACGCCCCCAATGGCGGGGTTACAAGACATCTCTCCGACGGTGGCTTTCTTATGGGTGACGAGGAGGGTGTTGGCCCCCAATCGTGCCGCCGCTGCCGCCGCTTCCGTTCCGGCATGTCCGCCACCGATGACGATGACATCATATGTAGTTTGCGTCGTCATTGTTCCACGTGAAACACAATTGTTGTCATTATACCACTATATCTATGGGGGTGTTTATTTGCCTATACAAAATGTGCTAAACACCTTCTCCAAAATATCCTCTACGCCGACGACGCCGATGATGCTTCCCAAGGCCTGTGAGGCAATACGAAGCTCTTCGCCTTTTAGCTCCAATTCGGAGGCCTCAATGGCTTTCTCCAGATGCGTGGCGGCTTCCATACACGCGATGCGATGGCGTTCTCGTGAGATCACCGGATCGTCTCCCGCGTGCAAGCGCTCTTCCATACGCTGTTTGAGGGCGGAAAGCAATCTTTCTATGCCGTCCTGTGTTTTGACGGAGAGCGGAATAGGGGGGGTATGTGACGTTATATCCACTACATCTGGTATTTTTATGTCGATTTTATTAAGAATAACCACATCATCTGGTTGTATGAGGGTGGTGATGTCGCCTTGTTCGGCCAAAGGCACCGAGGCATCCAGCACCACGAGTTTGAAGTCCGATAAGGCGGCTTTATCTCTGGCGCGGCGGATGCCTTCCTGTTCGATATGTTCGGTGCTTTCGCGGATGCCAGCGGTGTCGGCCAGTGTGACGGCGTAGCCCCCAAGATCGAGATGGGTTTCGATGACATCGCGAGTGGTGCCGGCGGTGTCGGAGACGATGGCGACGTCCCGCTGCGCTAGTAAATTGAGGAGACTCGATTTTCCGGCATTGGGGATGCCGATGATGGCGATGGCGATGCCCGCGCGGATGGCTTTGCCGCGTTCGGCATTGCCGAGCATCCGTTCGAGCTCGATTTTTAATGCGGCGATTTCACGGTGGAGCGTGTCCAGTACATCGTCAGGAATGTCCTCATCGGGAAAGTCGAGATAGGCTTCCAGATGGGCGCGGGCGCTGATGATCTGATCGCGCAGGGTTTCACAGGCGATGGAAAGGCTACCCTGCATCTGACGCATGGCCTGGCGTTTTTGCGCGGCAGTTTCGGCGTCGATGAGATCGGCGAGCCCCTCGGCACGGGCGAGATCCATCTTGTCGTTATAAAAAGCGCGGCGGGTGAATTCGCCGGGTTCGGCGAGGCGGAGACCATCCATAGCGGTGAGGGTGGTGGTCAGCTCGTGCAGGACAGCGCGGCTGCCGTGGATGTGAAATTCCAGTACGTCTTCGCCGGTAAAACTATGTGGAGCCGGGAACCAGAGGGCGAGGGCGCGGTCAATGGTGTCACCCGTTTGCGGATGGCGCAGGGTGACCAGTGTCGCCACGCGTGGCTCAGGCAACGCGTCGTGCAGACGCATCGCCACATCACGCGCCTCAGGCCCGGAAATGCGGATGACGGCTACACCGGAACGGCCGGGTGGCGTCGCAAGGGCAAATATGGTAGACATCCGATAAACCCGTTGTTTTTGCAGCGATCTTACATACAATCACCGCAATGAAATCACAAGCAGGTTCCTGATGCCACATGCAATACGTATTCACCAAACGGGTGGCCCGGAGGTGATGCACTGGGAAGAAACAGACATACCCACGCCGGGAAAAGATGAGGTGCTGATCCGGCATACGGCTATCGGGGTGAACTATATCGATGTGTATCATCGCAATGGGTTGTATCCGGTGCCGGAGCGGCCCTTTACGCCCGGTCTGGAAGCGGCAGGCGTGGTGGAGGAAGCCGGGGAGGGTGCCGAGGATTACACGCCGGGGATGCGGGTGTGTTACTGCAAAGGCCCGCTCGGCGCGTATGGTGAATACCGGGTGATTCACAGAGAAAATATTATTCCGATTCCCGATGCGATCAGCGATATGCATGCAGCGGCGGCGATGCTGAAAGGACAGACGGCGCATTTTTTATTGCGGCGACTCTATATTGCGCAGGAGGGGACGACGATTCTGGTGCGGGCAGCGGCAGGCGGCGTCGGGCTGTTTCTGTGCCAATGGGCGAAGTTCATGGGTGCGCGGGTGATAGGGACGGTTGGCAGCGAAGAAAAGGCTGCATTTGCCGCTGAGAATGGCTGTGATTTTCCGATCGTTTATACCAAGGAGAATGTTGAAGAGCGAATGCTGGAAATCACCGACGGAGAGAAATGCCATGTGGTGTATGACTCGGTGGGGAAGGCGACGTTCGATGAGTCACTCAATTGCCTGATGCCGTTTGGGACGATGGTGAGTTTCGGGCAATCTTCCGGGCCGGTGCCGCCGGTCGATCCGCTGGTGCTGATGCAGAAAGGGTCGCTGTTTCTGACGCGGCCATCATTGCTGCATTATAAGCGCACGCGGGAAGAGTATCTCTACGGGGCGGCGGAATTATTCGACCTGATTATGAAGGGTAAGATGAAAGTGCATGTCGGGCAGAGTTATTATCTGAGTGATGTGGCGGACGCGCATCGCGATCTGGAAGCCGGAAACACACGCGGATCGACGATTCTGTTGCCGCCGTCCAGTTAGTCCGTCTGGCCGATCAGGGCGGCGTCCATCAGCATTTTTGTGTAGGGGTGTTCGGGTTTCTCGAAGATGTCCTCAGTAGCGCCGCGCTCGACGATTTCACCTTCTTTCAGCACGATGATGTTATGGCTGATGGCGCGGATCACTTTGAGGTCGTGGCTGATAAAGAGATAGGAATTTTGCTGTTTTTCCTGAAGCGTCTTGAGCAGGTCGATGATCTGTACCTGCAGGGAGACGTCGAGGGCGGAGGTGGGCTCGTCGAGGACGACGACGTCCGGGCGCAGAATCATGGCGCGGGCGATGGAGATGCGCTGACGCTGGCCACCGCTGAATTCGTGCGGGTAGCGGTTGATCATATCCGGGCTGAGGCCGACTTCTTCCATGATTTGGGTAACGGCACTTCGTCCTTTGCCGGCAACGAACATTTCCGGATGGTGGGTGCGCAGGCCTTCGCCGATGATGGCACCGATGGTCATGCGCGGGTTGAGGCTGGAGAAAGGGTCCTGGAAAATAAACTGGACGTCCTTGCGCAGGTGGCGCAGGGCGCGGGTATTCATGCGGCTGATTTTTTGCCCCATGAAGACGATGCGGCCTTTGCTCGGCACCAGACGGAGCAGCGCCAGCCCCAAAGTGGTTTTGCCGGAGCCGGATTCGCCGACGATGCCCAGTGTCTCACCGCGGCGGACATCGAGCGTGATATTGTCGACGGCCTTTTTGAAGGCGATGGGTTTGCCAAAGAAATTCTTTTTAGCCGGGAAATGGACTTTCAGATTTTCACAAGAGAGCACCAACTCAGGATCGGGAGGCAATGGCACGGCACTGCCGGACGGGGTGCTGGAGAGCAGATGTTTGGTGTAGTCGTGTTTCGGTTTTTTGAAGATGCCGACGGTGTCGCCGTATTCGACAATCTCGCCGTCTTTCATGATGGCGACGTGATCGGCAACGCGACGCACCAGTGTCAGGTCGTGGGTGATGAGCAGAATCGACATGTTCATGTCTTTCTGCAGGGTCTTGAGCAGGTCGATGATCTGGGTTTCCAGATTGACATCAAGCGCGGTGGTTGGCTCATCAGCGATGAGCAGATCCGGGTCATTGGCGATGGCCATAGCAATCATCACGCGTTGACGTTCACCTCCGGAGAGTTGATGCGGATAGGCGTTGAGACGATTATGGAAAGCAGACAGACCTACTTT
This sequence comes from Alphaproteobacteria bacterium, assembly GCA_030430795.1. GTDB lineage: Bacteria > Pseudomonadota > Alphaproteobacteria > Rickettsiales > UBA998 > JAUIJX01. The sequence goes on from JAUIJX010000026.1 coordinate 14,366, forward strand.
ATCAAATAGTTCCAACACTCTGTTATGAATGTCTTTCTCGCTCATTTTATTGTGCTGTCGGATGATTTCGGCAACCTGCCGACCGATGGTGTGTAGCGGGTTGAGCGAGGTCATCGGCTCCTGAAAGACCATGCTGATGCGTTTGCCGCGTATCTGTTGCAGCACTTCTTCCGGGGCGCCGAGCAGCTCTTCCTCGCCCAGACGAATGCTGCCTTCGGGATAGGTAACGCTGCCTTTGTTATGCAGTTGCATGACAGAGAGGGCAGTGACGGACTTACCGGAGCCGGATTCGCCGACCAGCGCCGTCATATCGCCTTTTTCCAGCGCCAGAGAGATGTTTTTCACGACCGGCTCGGCGCTGCCGGTGAACTGAAGAGAGAAATTATTGATGGTCAGGAGGCTCATGGTTTCGACGCTCCTGAGAAGGTCTTACGCGGGTCCAGCGCGTCACGCACCGCCTCACCGATGAAGATCAGCAGGCTGAGCAGAATAGCCAGCACCAGAAAGCCGGTGATGCCAAGCCACGGCGCTTTCGGATTGGCTTTGCCCTGCGCCAGCAATTCACCGAGGGACGGAGAACCGGGCGGTAGGCCGAAGCCGAGAAAGTCCAGCGAGGTAAGGGTGGTGACTGAGCCGTTGAGAATGAATGGCAGGAAGGTCAGGGCGGCGACCAGTGCGTTGGGCAGCACGTGGCGTACCATGATGGTAAGCTCCGGCACACCGAGCGCGCGGGCGGCGCGGACATAGTCGAAATTACGGGCGCGCAGGAATTCAGCACGAACCACACCGACCAGATCCATCCATGAGAACAGCAGCAATAATCCGAGCAACCAGAAGAAGCTCGGCTCGACGACACTGGCGAGAATGATGAGGAGATAGAGTACCGGCAAGCCTGACCATATCTCGATGAAACGCTGAAGGATAAGGTCTGTTTTGCCTCCGAAGTAACCCT
>JAUIJX010000184.1 GCA_030430795.1 Alphaproteobacteria bacterium
GCGCCAAGGGTGAAGGCACACGGTGACCATCGCCATCCCGGCTGAACGTATGACATCGCTGGAGACACCGACCAGCAAAACGCGGCGTCGCAGAATGGCGGCCGTCGCATAAGATGATGTCAACCGTACTTCTTACCCGTAGCAACGCACGCGCAATCCCTGTCATTCTGCACACGGAAAAAACCTATAAGCAGTGGATTAAAGCCCAATCCAAACAAACGCAGGCATGGTTAAAGTCGCTGGCATTTGATGCCAAACCGAGAAGCTTCAAAGCGGTGCCCGGCACAAAAGGGGATATCGCTGCCATCGTGGCCGGAGTCAAAGAGCCGCTGGATATCTGGTCGGTGGCGCATCTTCCGGCGGCCCTCCCGAAACAAGTGTACCAGTTGGATGTGAAGCACCTTTCTGCTGCCGCTAAAAAAGCCGACACACTGGAACAACTCTCTCTTGGCTGGGCACTGGCAACGTATAAATATACCACCTTCAGGAAAGACACGACCAAATGGCCGTCACTGGTGCTGGATAAGAAGGTCGATGCCGCAAAAGTCAAAATCCAGCAGGAAGCGACCTGTCTGGTGCGCGATCTGGTCAACGCACCGACCAACATCATGGGGCCGTCGGAACTGACAGCTGCTGCCAAAAAAATGGCGGATGAATACAAGGCCACGACCAAAATCATCAAAGGTAAGAACCTGCTGAAAGAAAACTATCCGGCCATTCATGCCGTGGGTCGTGCTTGTGATGACCCACCGCACCTGATCGATATTCGCTGGGGCAAGGCGACTCATCCGAAAGTCACCTTGGTTGGTAAAGGCGTGTGCTTTGATACCGGTGGCCTCGATATCAAACCGTCGCAATACATGTTGCTCATGAAAAAAGACATGGGCGGTGCCGCCAGCGTATTGGGGCTGGCCAAAATGATCATGGCGCAAAAATTAAAAGTGCGTCTGAGGGTGCTGATCCCGGCAGTGGAAAACAGCATTAACGGCGATGCCTTCCGCCCGTCCGATGTGTTGGAAACACGTAAGGGACTGACGGTCGAGGTCGGCAACACCGATGCCGAAGGCCGCCTCGTATTGTGCGATGCACTGGCCGAAGCCGACAAAGAAAAGCCTGCGCTGATCGTTGATTGCGCAACACTCACTGGTGCCGCCCGCGTAGCACTTGGTGCGGATGTCCCGGCCTATTTTACCGATAGTGACGCCATTGCAAAAACGCTGGATAAAGCCAGCATGACAACCCACGATCCCATGTGGCGCCTGCCTCTCTATATGCCTTACGACGCACAGCTCGCCAGTAAGGTGGCCGATGTCAATAATGTCTCACCATCTGCATACGGCGGTGCCATCACGGCCGCCTTATTCCTGAAGCGTTTTGTTGAGCACACCAAAGACTGGGTACACGTAGATATGATGGCGTGGAACACCGCTACAAAGCCGGGGCGTCCGGTCGGGGGCGAAGCGATGGGGATGCGGGCACTCTACCAACTGATTACATCCTACGCCGCATAAAATAATGAATCGCACTTGCCATACCCGGTGAAAACTCTTATCGTACGGCGATCGAATTTTGCACATGAGGAGTCACCCGTGACAGATACACTCTCAACCATGCAGGCACTGGAAGTTTGGCAACGTATTATTGATCGCTACCTCAAGGAGTTAGATCACGATCTGTCAGACCGTCAGAAGAATATTCTGTTTACTGTGTATCTTCAGGAAGGTCCTCACACGGTCAAGAATCTCTCGGAGAATCTCAAAATTTCCAAAGCGGCGGTGTGCCGTGCGCTGGATAGCCTCTGCATTGCCAAACTGGTGAAGCGCAAGAAAGATACGGCGGACAAGCGCAATATTTTTGTTCAGCGCACCATTCAGGGCTCAGTATTCCTGAGTGATATGGCAGATGTGGTGATGCAGGAAATGACGCGTGTAGAGAAGAAGCAACCGGAAGTGATGGCGGCTTAGTTTCATGGAATTCTACATCGAAGAAGGAGGCAGACAATCTGGTCCGTACGATCTTCTCGCGATGATCCGCAAAATCCGAAGTGGCAAAGTTACCGAAGATACGATTGTTTATACACCCGGCGCTGAGATTGGCCTGCCGGCAAATAATATTCCTGAATTGCATGATGTCTTTGCGGAAGAATCATCCGCCGCACCGGTAACCGATGAAAAAGAATACCATTCGTTGCGATTCTTACGTCTGCTAAAAGACGGCGTCGAGTTTTTCCAAAGTAATCTGTCACTCAGTATGTTCACGGGCGTTTTCCTGACCGTTGTGGTCGTAGGGGCGGGCATAATAGGGCTTCTTGCAGGCGGTTATGTTGGCGTTGTGCTGGGGAGTGTTTGGGGAATGTTTGTCTTTACCTTCTACCAGTTAATCTGCCTGCGCCGCACGCGTATGCAGCTGGTGACCGGTCATTTCATAAAGTCCATCTTTCGGAAATCGCTTCTGCAATTGTTGATTGTTTCTGCCATGATTGCACTGCCTGTCTTTATCGTTCCAGGGGTGTTGTCGCTGATGATGGGACCACTTGGAATGATTCTGGTGCTAATTCCCGGTAGCTTTATTCTGACGCTCTTTTTATTCGCGCCATTGTTGATCGGTGATCGCGGTATTGGAGCAATGGAAGCGCTCGGCGTATGCATAAGCGTCGTACGTAGAATGGGAATGGATAATTTTATCTCGCTCTACATGCTGATGCTGGTGAATTTCATTG
>JAUIJX010000027.1 GCA_030430795.1 Alphaproteobacteria bacterium
AATCGTGAAACTAAGTGCATTGGTGGTAAACTGCGTCAGCGTTGTCGGATCAACCAGCGACTGACTGGCAGACACGGCATCCAGAATATTCCCGGAGAACAGACGCGGTGTATAGGTCGTCAGTGCACCACCGTTATCCGCGGCAGGCGTACCAAGTGCCGCCGGCGTCGTGGATGAGAAGGTGAAGGTGCTGGCACCGGTCACCGTAATCACATGCGTGGTGTTGATCTCCGTCAGCGGAATCGTTTCCGCACCGGCAAACGCAAAGCCTGAAATCACCACGCGGTCACCGGTCGCCAGACCGTGTGCACCCGTACCGGAAGTATCCACCGTAAAGGTCGTACCCAACGCGGCAGGACCGGTAATCGTACCGGCGGCCAAAGCCAGTGGCGACAGATCGGTACCGCCGTCACCGATATTAGTGGAACCGGCAGTGTTAATGTCACGACCCATGGTAAAGCCACCATAGAAATAGTCATAGGTCAACCCGTTACCCGTTGTGATGGTAAACGCATCCCCACGGGCGATGTTGTTGGTGGTCGACAGACCGAATGATGCCGGCGGAATCACCAGGCTGGTCTCATCCGGAACAATGATATCACTTCCGGAAATCTCGAAGTTATTGACGGCATTGGAATCCATGTTCGCTGTCACCGTCTCGCCCGGGTACACGATTTCATCAGCATCCAGATTGATCCCGAGGCTAATGGTGGAGGTTGCTTCCGCCGTACCGCTCAGAGATTCAACATTCACCGTCTCCAGACTTTCCAGATTGGAACTGGAGGTGGTGTTCAGGTTTCCCGGCTCACCCGGCAGACGGCCTTCACGGTCGAGCGGCCAGCCACGCAGGAAGAAGCCTTGCGCATTCACGAAGTTCCCGTTCTGATCCTGACGGAACGAACCGGCACGGGTATAGAGTGCCTGTCCATCGCCATCGGCATTAGCGGTCACCACGAAGAAACCGTTTCCGGAGATCGCGATATCCGTTGGCGCATTCGTAGAGGACAGAATCCCTTGCTGGTCAATGTTATAATGCGTATTCACCTTCGCGCCGCCCGGAGAATAAGCCGTCACAGTCGACGTGTTCACCACAAGCGTGGAGAACTTGGCTTCGGCCTCCTTGTAGCCAACGGTGTTCACGTTGGCGATGTTGTCAGAAATAATACCGATTTTCTGACCTTGTGTACTCAGGCCGGAAACCCCGGTAAATAAAGCTCCATAAAGTGACATAGTTTCCTCCTATCGCTGGAATGTCGGTGTTAGTGTTACGGATGAGAACGTCATAATTCTGTCTCCTATCCGTCAGTTTCGGTTGGCTCTTCGGTATCTTCAGCCGAAGATGATTCGGTATCGTCCCCGGAAGAGCTGTTGTTTGCGAGAGGACTAGACTCCCGCACGGCATTAACGTTTTCTATCGGCACAAGCAGATTACCTACGGTCAGCAACACTTGTCCGTCGTCATCGATCTCGACGGCGCTGACACGTCCGGTAGTCGAGGTTGTGACCTCAAGTTCTCCTCCGTCCAGACCAACAGCCTTCAACAGAATGTTATAAGAACCATCTGGCATCGTCTGGCCGGTAAAGCTGTTAATACCGTCCCAGGTCACCAGGTTTTTGCCAAGGTTGGTACTGCCGTTACCGCTGAACACAGCCTGTCCGGCGGAATTGGTAATGATGACTTTCACTTCCTCAGCAGCCTCGGGCAACGTGTAGACAAACGGTGCATTACCATTCGCCAGAAAGCCGCCGTTACCGTCCGCTTCCACCACCTGACCGATATAACTGACAGCAGCATCAACGCCTTTAGCTTGCTGCAGAGACACCAGTTGTTCCAGATTGGTGTTAGTGGCGATGCTTTGTTCCACTTGCGAGAACATCACCAACTGGTTGGTAAATTCATTGGTATCCAGTGGATCGGTCGGATCCTGATTCTGTAGCTGCGTGGTCAGCAGCAGCAGGAACTGATCGAAATCTTCCGCCAGTTTCTGACGGTCGGTCTTGGCCTTGGAAGGATTCGTATCCTGCTTCACCAGATCCAGATTGCCTTCAGTAATTTCCATCGTTTCTTTCCTTCGTTACTTAGACGGTTATGTCCAGCCCATCGGTTGCGACCAGACGGTATTCACCACCGACTTCTTGCATGCTGATCGTACCGTGAGCCGCACTCATGCCGCCTTCGGAATCCTCAACATTGTCATATGCTTCTGCCCGTTCCGAATCGCCATTGCCTTCGCCCTGACCGGAATGCTGATGCTCCTTCAGGTCGAATTGCAGACTATCGGAATCGGTTTGCAGCCCTGCCTCATTGAGCATTTTTTCCAGCCCACGGGCATCACGCTGCAGGATGTCAAACGCATCCTTATTATCCGCGGTGATCATCACATGGGCGCGCCCATCCTGCATGACCTCCATTCTAATATCGAGCTTGCCGAGCTCAGGCGGATTCAGTCGGATGCTGATATGATCAGCACCATCATTCACGGCTTGGCGAACATGCACATGGATTTGCTCCTGCACGTCAACGGCCTGATTAGCATTAGCTTGCGATAGCGTAACAAACCCGGTATGGCCGCGCTGTGCATCCACATGATGCGGCGACTGAGCCAGCGATGCGGTGGTCGCAAACGGGGTTGATTCGGAATGCTTGCCAGACGGATCGACATCAAGCTGCGCAGAAGACTGCAGCACTTGCTGTTCCACCATTGGTCTGGTTACCTGTGGGGTAATTACCTGAGCTCCCTGTTGCGTCACCGGACGCTCAAAACGCAGCACCGCACCGTCATCTTCCACTTCTTCCGGCGCAATATCCGTCACCGGCGCCTGCCCTGCCAACGGGCGAGCGTTCACCGGAACCTGCGGACGGGTAGCCGTCGGCAGTCCATCTTCTTCAATCAGCGGTCCTCCCATCGGATCGGAAGGATTGTTCTGCGTCGCTTCACGTGCCCGCAAGATACCGTTATTCACCACCGGCGCAGCCTGTGAGCCCACAGCCTGAGCATCCTGAACCGGAATAAAGAACTCACCCTCATCCTCGATATTATTGCTAATGATTTCATCGGTCGCCACGGCCGTTGCCACCGGCAACTCAGCTGGTGCTTCCTGCAGACCGTCTTCTGCCACCACCGGCGGAATCACGGAAACAACCGCTTCACCATCCGGGACACCCGTTTGTACAGCGACATCAGCCGTCGGATTCACGCCTCCGGCAGCCGGGGCTTGTGCTGCCATGTGCGCAGCTACCTCAGGCAAATCAACACCCGGCAGTCCTGCATTCGCTCCCGCTTTCAGTAATTGACCATTTGCATCCACCGGCATTTCCGTACCCGCCAGCGGGGTATCCGGCTTGGCTGCAAATTCAGGTAAACCCTCCAGAGCATCTTGCGGCCGCACCACACCCTGAGGCAGGTCACCTTGTTCGAATACGGAAACCGCGGCAACATCTGCCTCGGTCGTGTATGCGATCGGGGTCACCACGATGGAATAGGCAGACGGATCAATCTCCGGCAACACCTGTTCCTCGCCGTTGCCAGCAGGTCCAGTGAAATGTGAAATATCGATATCGGAACCGGTCTGCTTTTTAGTGTTGCTTGCCAGTTGGAATGACGCGCCATTCATCAGTGCTTCACGGGCACGCAACCCCAGTTGCATCCCGGAATCCGCCAGCACTTTGCTAAATGGTGCAACAGCGGCATCCACATCTTGCTCAGTCATTACCTTAACATTGGGAGGGTAGTAACCGGCATCTTCCCGCTTATCGGCAGGAGCTGGGCTTAGCATGGCCAGAATGGAATCACTCATAATCGTCATCGTCCAAAAAATAAATTTCTTCGGACGTATACAAGCAATCAACGTGCCAAAGCGGGCACTGCGCAAATAAATCGTTTAAATTGAATAAGAAAAAGAGAAGTTGCGTGTAACCAATCTAGCCACGGCCCGGCACATCAGCCGTCCGTTCTTGCAATAACTTCTCAAGTCTTTGCAATTCTTGCCCATACTGATCTTCTAAGTTGTAGAAACGCGGATCACTCACAGCAGGTGCGAGCTGTTGATATATTTCATGAATCTGAGTGTCATACCAATGACGACTTTCCCAATCACCATTGAAGCCATCGAGAAACGCATCCTCCTGCTGATGCGGCAAATCACCCGCCTGCACCTCCGCCCCTTTTGTAATCTGGCCTTCATCATAATTGAGAAGTGTGCGCCATCCCGACTTGTCATCCAGTTTTCTGGAAAGCGCCAAATTACGGATGGTGGATCGCAGGTTACAAAGCTTATCCGCCGCATTCACGACCAGACTGGACGCCAGCAGACCATTATCCTCTGCCCACGGATCAATCATGGGTGATTGTCCGAGGCGCTCCAGATAGGCTTCTTTGCGCTTACGCCAGCTAGTACTCTTCCGCACTCCGGGTTCGGTAGCATCGGAGGAAAGCTCAACAATACAGCGCACACGATGCCCAAATTGCGCCTCAATATCACCCAGACTAACCTTATCCGGAAAATCTTCCACCGCATCATGTAACAGTGCCCCGGCCAGCTCTTCTGCCAGACGCTGTGTAGACGTATGGCCGTTGGAGACTTCATACACCGTTTCCGCTACCTGATTGAGATGCACAATATAGGGATAAAAACCGTAAGACTTTTCTCTGAACAGCTCATGTGCAAACGCATAAGCATCGCGCACCAGCGAATCTTTCATATATTCACCGATGTTAGGCTGCTGATCATTTAATTGTGACCCCGCAAGAAGATACTGTTTGTTTCTTATTGTTGCCATACTTGTCCCGCACGTTTGCCATGTTATTATAGCGCAAACGCCAGCAACGCAACAATTATTAACAATATTTACTACTTTATTAACGGCCGTACTTGGCCAGCTCCACAGCTACCCGGATCTCAATCTCCTGCATGACCTGTAGCAATACCGGGTCATTGAGCGACAATTTTTGCTCTTTCAGGCGTGTCTGAATCTTATCCAGACGCTCTGGTGGAATCTCCCCCATCAGCACCGAAACCCGCAATTCTTCGATCGCATCAAGCGTCAGATTTCCTTGCCTTACCGCCTTTTTGCGATTCACCTCATCGTCGGAAACTTCCTGCAGCGCCAACACACTGTTCATCGCCGATACAGGCGATGTCTTATAGACCTGATCCTTACCGGCTATTTCGTCGGTTTCGTCGAGCAGACTCGCAAACCCGCTATCCGAATCACCGGATTTCTTTTTCTTCTTCACGGAGGAAGATGGCCCCAGCGGGCTATGAGGATCAATTTTCATAGGAAGTCATATGTCATGGTATTGTCAGCTTATACTAACAAAATAACAAATCTGCACCAAAAGAAAACACGCAGTTTTTACATAGTATCACCCGGTATTTTTTTCCGCTTTGCTTTCTCAGATACGGTTTCACATCTCCGGCACAACACGCCAAAACACCCTTTTCTATTGAATAATATAGATAAACACTCATCACGCCTGACTTGGCACGTAATTCGCATGTACTCACGCGTAATAATAGGTCTAAAGACCACACGCAAGTAACCGAGGAGTATTTGGAGATGAACGTAACCATGAACCAAGCGCAGGCAATCACAGCATGGCATCCGACCGCTCTTGCAGCGGTGCGTGCAGCGCATGGCAGAACGGAAAAGCCGGAAACACCGGCACGTGTTCTGGCGCGCTTCCTGCTGATTACCGCCCTGTTCCACCTGATGTTCGCGATCGGGCTACTGGCGCACACCAGTGCCGCTAACGCCGCCCGCATCAAAGACGTGGTATCATTCGAAGGCGTCAGAGACAACATGTTGCTCGGCTATGGACTCGTTGTCGGCCTGAATGGAACGGGAGACCGCCTGCAAAACAACGCCTTCACCGAACAAAGCCTGATTGGTTTTCTGGAGCGTCAGGGCGTCAACACCCGCGGCACCGACCTGAAAACCCGTAACGTAGCGGCGGTAACCGTCACCTCCGTCCTGCCGGGTTTCTCCCGTACCGGTAGCCGTGTCGATGTCAGCGCCAGCGCGATGGGCGATGCCAAAAGCCTGCTCGGTGGCACCCTGCTTGCCACCCCGCTCTACGGTGCGGATGGTGAAGTCTATGCCGTAGCGCAAGGCCCACTCACCATCGGCGGCTTTGAAGCGGAAGGTGATTCCGGCTCTTCTATTACTAAAGGCGTACCGACCAGTGGTTACATTGCCAATGGCGGCATCGTCGAACGCGAAGTGGATTTCGACCTCAACGGCATGCCATCCATTAAACTGGCATTGCGCAACCCGGACCTGTCGACCGCTTCCAGCATCATGGATGCCATTAACGCCCGCGTCGGCCCCGGTTCTGCCAATGTCACCGATCCGGGCACCGTCACCCTGAACGTACCGATCTCATATCAGCAAGACGTCGCCACTCTCCTGGCCGACATTGAGAAGCTCGACGTTGAGACTGATCAGCCAGCGCGCATCGTCATCGATGAAGCCTCCGGCACCATCGTCATGGGCGAGAATGTACGTATCGATACCGTCGCAGTTGCCCAAGGTAATCTGGTGGTACGCGTCGACGAAACGCCGCAGGTCTCACAGCCCGGCCCGTTCGCACCGGAAGGCGCTGAAACGGTTGTCGTGCCACGCACCAACATCGCCGTGGACGAAGAAAGCGGCGCGCGCATGGCAGTATTGGAAAAAGGCGCCACCCTGAAAGATCTGGTCGGCGGCCTCAACTCACTGGGCGTAGGCCCGCGTGACATGATCACGATTTTACAAACCATCAAAGCGGCCGGTGCACTGCAGGCCGACATTGAAACGCGATAAGAACGGGGAGGACTAGGTAATGCCGGATTCTATTGCACTTGCGCTGCCGAAACAGGGCAATGCGGCACTGGCATTAAAAGGAGCGGAAGCTATGAAAATACGCGAAGACCAGAATCGCATCCAGTCGCTCAGGCAAGTGAGCCGCAGCAAAGCGGATGAAGCGAAAATCGATCAGGTGGCCGAAGAATTTGAGGCCGTCTTTATCTCGCAAATGCTGGAACACATGTTTGCCGGCATTGAAACGGATGAAACATTTGGCGGTGGCCACGCGGAAGACGTGTACCGCTCACTGCTGGTCGATGAGTACGGCAAATTGATTGCCAAAACCGGCGGCATCGGTGTCGCCGATCACGTCAAACGTGAAATGCTAACCTTACAGGAAGTGGAGTAATTAGGAGGATGACTATGGAACCAAATCTCGCTCAGGAAGAAGAGCTATTGCAGGAAGGTGGAATGTCCGCCGATGCAATCCAGTTTGAACAGGATGTCTATGATGAAGACATCTATGACGATGAAGAAGATTTCTACGAAGACAGCGAAGAGGACGAAAGCTATGCGCCGGTGTCGTACGATGCCAGCCGCATCGACGTCGAAAGCATTATCGCGCTGACTGCCCGCCTGTCTCAGGTGCTGGCCGAGGAAGCGGATTTTCTGTCTGAAATGAAAACCGATAAAATCGAACAGCTCCAGAAGGAAAAAATTCACCTGCTGGAAGCGCTGGAAGCGCAGAAAAAATTCATCGACCGCAACCCGGAATTGCTGGACGAACTGACCGATGACGAATGCCTTGAACTGGCACAGATCATCGAGATTTTCCAGACCGTCATGCGGGAGAATCATCGCCGGCTGCTGATCGCCAAAGAAGTCAACCGCACCGTTGTTCGCGCCATCAGTGACGCGGCGTCCGATGCGGCTAAGAACGGCCTGTACGATCGCAAAGGCCTGCCGGAAAAAGGAGAGGAGTCTATTTCAATGAGTGTGAACCAGACGATATAAAACGAAGGAATAGACTAAATGAGCTTATCGCTTGCCCTGCAAAATGCACTAACCGGGCTGGAAATCAACCAGCGCGCCCTCTCCGTGATTTCGCACAACGTTGCGAACGCCAACACGGAGGGCTATACACGCCAACAGGCTGACCTGTCATCGGTCTATTACGATGGTGTCGGCGCCGGCGTGAAGGTGGAGGACATCACCCGCAAAGTGGATATTTATCTGGAACAGGCTATCCAGAAGCAAACTGCTTCGGTGGGACGCACCACCGTCATTGAGGACTTCATGGAACGCATCCAGATTCTACTGGGTGAGCCTGGGCAAGCCAACAGTCTGGATGAATATATCGAGAACTTCTTCAACGGTTTGCAGGACCTGGCAGAAACGCCGGACAGTGTCTCTTTTCAGGAAACCGCCGTCGATGCGGGCATCATCCTCGCCCGTGAAATCTCAAAGATCGCTACGGACCTGGAAGAGTTGCGCTACGAAGCTGATCGCGACATCAACGAATCCGTCCGCATCATCAATGAAGAACTGCGCAACATCGACAACCTCAACACCGCTATCGCCCGCGCCAACGCACTCGGCAACCCGACCGCCGGACTGAAGGACGAACAGGCCATGGCACTTGAGCGCCTGTCGGAATATCTCAAGGTGGAAACCTTCCTGCAGGATAACAACACCGTGCATGTCCACACTGCCGAAGGTGTGGTGCTGCTCAGCGAACAACTCTACGAAGTCGATTATAACCGTGCCGACGCGGTGGACACATTTATTGACGGCGTAGCGCTGTCTGCCATCCAGGTCTACGCGCTGGATGAAGACGGCACCCGTACCGGGCAGGCATTTGAACTGGCCTCAAACGACATCAGCGGTGAAATCGACAGCATCATTGAAGATGGCCGTCTGAAAGGTCTGATGGATTTGCGCGACACCGTCATCCCCGAAATTCTGGATCAACTGGATGAAATCGCCGACCATCTGCGCGACACCTTCAACGCTATTCATAATGACGGTTCGTCTTATCCCGGCACCAACGTCCTGACCGGGACGCGTGAGGTCAGCTCCGTCACCACCAGCGAATGGACGGGGAATGTCCAGATCGCCGTGCTGGATGAAGACGGACAGCCAGTGAACTCTGCCTATGATACCGGCGAAGCCGACACCGGCTACCGCCCGTTCAACCTCGACCTCAGCTTCCTTGATAGCGGCGCCGGCGCCGGGCAACCGACCGTGCAGACCATCATCGACGAGATCAATAACTACTTTTATCCACCACCGGTCAAATCGCAGGTGGGTAACCTTGCCAACATCCAGCTGGTCTCTGACACGACCAGCCTGCCGCAGGCACCGGCGACCTTCTCTTTCGATTTCGATCTGGAGAATATCGACACCTTCCTGTCTGACTTTTACGTCACCGACATTCAGGTGTTTGACGATACCGCCGCCAACATCACCAACGTTACCAACCCTCCCCCGCAAGTGGCACTGAACGCGGTGAACACCTTTGCCACTACCGTTGGCAGCAACATGGTCACCGTCAATGCCGCCGGGCATGGTTTCAGCAATGGTGACCGGGTCTATATTTCCAACCCGGGCGCTGGTCCGTTCAACGGCATTCCGGGCGTGGAGTTCAATACCTTCTTCGAGGTCACCAACGTCACCGCCAACTCATTCCAGATTCAGGTGCAGTCGGCCGCTAATGCAGCCTTGCCGATAAACCTCGCCAACATGACCGCCAGCCCACCGTGGGACACCATTGATCCCGGTGAGAAGGCACGGATACGTGATGCCGGTGTGGTCGATCTCGACCTCAGCGGTAACGCAGCCTCCACCTATTACGACATCGTGATCGATGTTGGCGTGGATGATCGCCAGAACCTGCCAATCGATACAGTGACATCACAAATCACCTTCCGCGTGTTCAACAACCAGACCTCGCTGTTGAACGACCGCTATAACAGCACCGCCATCAGCGGGAACGGCACGCGCGAAGTCCCGAATACCGACCAGCCATATATGCGGGCGATTCTGGTGGATGCCAACGGCAACGAGCTGCCAAGTTCCAACGGCGTCTATCTACCGGATCGCACCGGTTTCCTGAAGCTGGTCACCAACGACCCTGACCACACCATCGCCATCAGCGAGTTGGACAGCCAGGAAAACGGGGTATCAGAAGCAGCGGCAAACGCCCTGTCGCCGGAGCGCGAGCCCACCAACCGGGCATTCTCGCATTACTTCGAACTGAACAATTTCTTCAAGAGCAATCAGCCGTCCGATACCGGTGACACCTTGAAGAACAGTGCCATTAACCTGCAGGTGGAAGACCGCTTCCTGAACAATGCCAGCCTCATCAGCCTCGGCAATCTGGAACGGAGCAACCAACCAGCAGACCCCAATGCCCGCCCACTCTATACCTATGAGCGTTTCATCAGCGACAATTCGGTGATTCAGAAACTGGCGGGGCTGGGCATCACCGATCAGACCTTTGATGCCGCCGGCGGGCTGTCGGGAACCAACCAGACTTATGTCGGTTATATGGGGCAAATTCTGGCCTATACCGCCTCCACCACGGTGCGGGCATCCACTGACAACCGCGACAGCACCATTCTGCTCGACGGGTTTATCGAACGCTCCGACGCGTTTAGCGGCGTCAATGTCGACGAGGAAATGGCCAACACCATTATCTTCCAGAACGCCTACAACGCATCGGCTCGGATCATCACGGCAACCAATGAAATGTTTGACGCCCTACTCGGCGCACTCTGATTAGGAGGAAAGGACCACCATGACCATCGTATCACGCATTAGCACTTACTCGCTTCAGCAGCGCACCGTCAGTGACTTCACTCGCGTACAGGCGGAGCTGGCCAATCTGCAGAACCAGATTTCCAGTGGCATCAAAGCCGACACCTTCGACGAACTGATCGGCGACGTGGAGCAATTCACCGCACTGGAAGCGGAGATCAAAAAATTCACCACCTATGAGAATAACAACACGGAAAATATCAGCCGCTTCAACACGGCACGTAATGCCATCAGCCAGTCGATTGAAATCACCGACCAGATGCAGAACCTGATTACCCTGCGCCGTAACGGATCGCTGGAGGACAATATTTCCTTCACCCAGCAACTAACGGATCTCAGGGATTCACTGATCCGCGAGATGAACACCACCTTCGGTGGGCGTTTTCTCTTCGGCGGCACTCGCAGCAATGTCCCGCCGGTCATCACCGACCCTCTCCCCAACCCGGTGCAAGTTGGCGTATCAGATGACACCTATTATCAGGGTAGTCGCGAAAATCTGATCGTGCGCCCGCAAAGCGGCTTCGATATTGAATTCGACGTCCGTGCCGACGACCAGGCATTTCAGGACACCATGGCCGCCATCGCACTGGCGCTGGAAGGCCACGCGGAAGATGATGAAGAGAAGGTCGCCAATTCGTTTGATCTGATAACCGAAGGTCTGGACGGGCTCATCCAGCTTCAGGCACGGGTGGATTCACGCATTATCAACCTTGAGGACATTAATGACCGGCATATCTCGCTACGCACCTATTTTCAGGGCGTGAAGGAAGAAATCATCAATACGGATATTCTCTCCGCATCCACCAAGGTGGCGATTGATGAGACCATTCTTCAGGCAACATTCCAGAGCTATGCCAGAATTACATCACTCAATTTGACTGATTTTCTAAATTAGTAGGATTTTTTCAATTTTTACGTGATTGGTAATAGATTTTTAAATTTGATAAGCTAGTGTAAGAGGAGGTAAACATGAACAAACAACAGGCGGCCGTGACTACCGACAAATCAGCCATTATTGCCAGCCAGATTGCTTCCGGTGAAGCAACCGAGGCCAGTGATGACAACACCATTGATACGCGGTTCGGCAAAGTCAAAATCAACCGCGACAACCCAATCGTCTTTTCCAAAGGCCTGCTCGGTATGCCGGACAAAACGCAATTCTGTCTGGTCGACTTCCCGGTGGAAAAATTTGCGCAGTTCAAACTGCTGCAATCACTCGATGACAATGCCCTGTCTTTCATCACCCTGCCAATCGATATCGACAACCCGATCATTGATCGCGGTGATATCGAATCCGGCTGCACGGAACTGGGCTTCGAAGTGGACGATACGGCCATCCTGCTGATCGTCTCCGTACACCGCGAGCTCAAACATGTGAAGCTTTCCGCCAACGCCCGCGCACCATTATTCATGAATGCGCCGAAACGTCTGGCCGAGCAATATGTCCTGCACAACAACAAATATGTTGTGCGCCACATGATCACCGGTTAACGGCATCCCCGTCACATGTCGATTCCTCTGAAGCATTCTGCTTTTCTGGCGGATTTTGCCTGCCTTGGCGATAAGTGCGCCGACACCTGCTGCAAAGGCTGGGGCATGCAACTCGACAGCCGCACCAAAGAAAAATACGAGAAAGAGGCGCCGGAGCTGCTGGACGCCGTCGATACCGGTGAAGCCGAATGGATCATGAAGCGCGACCCGAACACCGACTATTGCGTCAAATTCGATAACGGCCTGTGCGGCATCCATAAAGACAAGGGCACCGACTTTCTGGGCGATGCCTGCCATTTCTTCCCACGCATCACCCGCAGCCTGGGCGACACGCACATCATGACCGCCGCACCCTCCTGTCCGGAGGTCACCCGGCTGGCCTTATTCACCAATGACGGCATGCAGCTTGAAGACACTGCCACCGACCGCGTGCCTTTCTCCCTGCAGGATTATTGCCCGGATGGATTAACCCCAGAGCAGGCGCTAACCATTCACACCGCATTTTTAGAAGCGGCAAAAGCGAACGATGCCCCCTCTTCCCGCATCCTGTCGCGCATTAGCTCCGTTGCCCGCTCGCTGGATATGCTGGACATTGAGAGCTGGCCGATGGCGGTGAGTTTTTATCTTGGTCAGGCCGAAGGCCGTCTGCCCAAACCGGAAGCCCTCCCCGCCGATGCCTTTAATCTGCTGCATGCGCTGGTCGGCATCCTCAGTGCCGCCAAACCCAGCAAGCGCAGCCGGCTGGAGCAAACCATCCATGAAATCGAAGATATGCTCAACGTCGTGATCAATCGCGACACCCTCGCCATCAGCACTTCGGAAAACAGCCTAAGCAATTGGAACAAAATAGAAAACCAATGGAATGGCCATTGGAGCCACAATTACGATAAGATACTGACAAAATACATACAATTACAGGTTTCCACCAATTTGTTCCCCTTTGCCGGGCTCGGCACCAACATCACCGAGCGCATGACCATATTAGGGGTACGTTACGCCACCACCCGACTCGCACTGCTCGCCGTCTGTCATGCTCATAATGGCAACCCGCCGGAAGAAGAAGTGATCAGAGCGATTCAAAGCATCGCCCGTTTTCTGGATCATCTTGCCGACCCGGAATTATCGCTGCAGATATATAAAGAACCAGAATGGCATCTGGAAGCACGGATGCGCGGTCTGGTCGGAGACATAGCCGCATAAAAAATTTTTGCCGGGTGTGGCACTTTTTTTCCACCCGATTCGCCTGCTCACACGCACTGGTTGAACAACCACCACAACCACTATATCTAGACACAGGCAAAACAAAAACCACTACCTTTTGCAAAAAAACTAAAAAAACCCCATGACAAATAAAATTGATTGTGCCATACCATTAATATGTACGATATGGCATGTTGTATGCTTATATCTATACAGTATTTACTGCGTTAACGGATAATTAACACTTATCCGTAACAATGTAAGGGTAGCCTGGAGTGGTTACATGTATTTTTGTTAGGCAAGTAGCCTTCATTTAATTATCCAAGTAGGAGACTAACATGGCTTTAAATTCCATTAATACCAACATCGGCGCTTACTACGCGCAATCGAATATTGGTAAGTCATCAGATATGGCTTCCCTGTCGATCGCACGTCTGTCAAGCGGCGAGCGGATTGTCCGAGCGGCGGATGATGTAGCGGCAATGTCTGCTGGTACCTCGCTTCGTACAAACGTAACGACACTCCGTATGGCACTCATCAACACCTCTCAGGGTTCTTCCCTGCTGCAGGTTGCCGATGGTGCCCTGAGCCAGATCACCGACATTCTGCAACGCCAAAAGGCGATTTCAGTTCAGGCCGGTTCTGGTTCACTGACGTCACAAGAGCGTTCTTTCCTCAACCAGGAATTCCAAAACCTGTCTAGTGAGATTGATCGCCTTGTTGGTCAGACCAACTTTAACGGTGTAACACTTCTGGACGGTTCGCTGTCTGAGAAAGTAGACCTGACCGATGTAAAAGATGCAGCAACCTCTGCCAGCGCTAGCATAACAGTTAGCACAGATGCTGGTGATGGTGACCTTCTGGTCCTCAACGGGGCAACCTTTGAGGCAGATAACAACGCTGCTGCTGCTAACGGTACGGCCTACAGCATTGGTGGTACCATTCAGGAAACACTGGATAATCTGGTGACTGTTCTGAATGCTTCTACCAACACGGCTATTTCTCAGGCAACGTATACGCGTTCAGGTAACTCACTGGTTATCACAGCAGACAACGGTGGTTCGCAAGGCGAAGTCTACACCATTGACGCTGCCAACAGCACGGCGATTAACGGCGCCGGTACAGGTGTTGGTGTTGTCAACGGTGAAGGTGCTTCAAACGTTGTGAACCTGTTCTCCGGCAACAACATTGCCGTAGACAGCATCACCGATGTTGCCGCAGCCACCAACGGTAACACCACCGCAAACATTCCGTTTGAGGTTGGTGAGACGTTGACGATCGCTACCAACGGTGGTGGTGCTGTGAACGTTGTGACCATTGCTGCGAACGACACCATCGAAACCATCGTAAACCGTATCAATGCTGGTACGCCTACGCATGGTTACACGGCACGTGTTGTTGGTAACTCTGGTGCATACAACATCCAGTTTGAAACTTCCATCCTGACCACGGATGGTTCTTACCAAACAGGTAACCAAGCTTCTATCACCTTCGGTGGTT
>JAUIJX010000185.1 GCA_030430795.1 Alphaproteobacteria bacterium
TCGCCGCATGCAGCCGTTTGCGCAGCTTGTCTTCATAGGGCACTGTCATCCACGATCCACGGAAGCGCACAGCCTCACCATCCGTCTGAATCAGGGCAGCATCGATCCCATCCAGCGACGTCCCGCTCATCATCCCCAGCGCCCGTACGACATCTCCCATGTTGATTTCCTTTTCTGACGTTCTATAACCGTGAGACATTATGAGGCAAACGAACAGGACTGCAAATGCCTAAATCGCGATTTCTACAAACCTGCACGGAACGTGGCTTTATCCACCAATGCACCGATACCGACGCGCTCGATGCACTGTTGAGCGACAGTGAAAAGGTAAGCACGCCGGTCATTTGCTATATCGGGTTTGACTGCACCGCGCCAAGCCTGCATGTCGGCAGCCTCATCCAGATCATGATCCTGCGCCATTTCCAGCAGGCCGGACATAAACCAATCGTCCTGATGGGTGGTGGCACCACCAAAGTCGGCGATCCGTCGGGTAAGGACGAATCGCGCAAAATGCTGGATAACGAGACTATCGACGCCAACATGCAGGGTATTAAAGGTATTTTCGCGCAGTTCCTCAGCATGGAAGATAGTTTCGACCCGCAATCCAGCAATGCCTATATGGCCAACAACGACGAATGGCTGTCGCAACTCAACTACATCGAACTGCTGCATTATGTTGGCAATCACTTCTCCATCAATCGCATGCTGAGCATGGAAAGTGTCAAGCAACGCCTCGACCGTGAGCATGAAATGTCGTTTCTGGAATTCAACTACATGATCATGCAGGCATTTGACTTCCATATTCTGCATACCATGTTCGACTGCCGCCTGCAGATCGGTGGCTCCGACCAATGGGGCAATATCGTGCAGGGCGTTGATCTCAACCGGCGATTACATGCCATCGACACCAAATACGTGTTTGATAAAACCGCACAGCGCCTGCGAGCAACGGAAACGAAGGATGACAAGGCCAATCATCAGCTATACGGCCTGACCACACCACTGCTGACCACCGCTGCCGGTGCCAAGATGGGCAAGACGGCAGACGGCGCGGTCTGGCTCAATGCCGATCTGTATTCCGCCTATGATTACTGGCAATTCTGGCGCAATGTCGAGGATGCCGATGTCGGTCGTTTCCTGCGCCTGTTTACTGAACTGCCATTGCCGGTGATCGAAGAACTCGAGAGCTTCACCGATGCGCGCATCAACGAAGCCAAGAAGATCCTCGCCACCGAGGCCACCGCCTTGCTGCATGGCCGCGACGCCGCAGAGCAGGCCGAGGAAACCGCCCGCCAGACCTTTGAACAAGGCATGACCGCCGCCACATTGCCGGAAGTCACCGTTGCCCTGTCGGAGTTGGGGGAATCCATCCCCGCCTTCAAACTGTTCCACCTCGCCGGGCTGGCATCATCGGGCAAGGAAGCCCGCCGCCTGATTCAGGGTGGAGGCGCACGCATCAACGATCAGCAGATCGACGATGAAAACACCGAAATCAATGTCGCTAAGGAATTGCAGCCGGACGCGGTCAAACTTTCCGCCGGCAAGAAAAAGCATATCCTGTTTAAAGTCGCTTAAGGAACTGCCGGTTGCTCCGGCAACACCGAGGTGGGTTCAGCAGCGGGCGCTTTCTCATCTTCCTCGTCATCCGCCTCTTCCGGCGCATCGAATACGTCGAAGAGGTTACGCATAAAGCCCGGCGTCAGCAATGACAGCGGGTTCACCAGCACACTTGGATCATCGCTATCGCCCTTCACGGAATAATTGGCGGCAAACACGCCTTCCCCTTCACCGCCCAGCAGAATATCACCCAGCACCGGAATTTCACCGAGAATGGAATTCGCACTATAGGACGGCACTACCGTCCCTTCCAGATTGATCGTCCCCTCAAACGGACGGATACTGCCCTCCGCCGTGATACCGATCGCTGAGCCGTAGGTCTTACCCTTGATCAGCTTGATACGCCCATTCTTATACTCCACATCAGACGCCAGTTTTTTGAATATGATCCCCTTGCCGGAAAGCGTATCCAGTAACCCGCTCAGCGACGCCAGTGATAATAGTTTGGCCATCACCGGCGCGTCCTTCACCGTATAATCCGTGACCAACAGCCGCCCCTTCATGGTTGGCTTTTCCTTGGTGTCGTCATAATTGCCTTTGAAGTCCAGCACCCCGCCTGCCACGTGTTTACTGGCATCAACCGCACGCAGCAGCCCGCCGACATCATCCGTCTGCGCAATCACCTTCCGCCCGTTACCTTCCCGCTGGATGCTGTAGATGAACGGAATATTATTGGCCGTACGCGCACTCAGCGATACATCGTAGCATTTCTGGTGGCAATCAATATGCCCCTGCACTGAAGCAAGCGCGGCATCCTTGGCGGTATAGAGCTTCGCCAGACTCAGCTCCAGTCGCATATTCTCCAGCTTATCGATTGGATTGCTGGTCTCTTTTTTCGCAACCTCTTCCTCTTCAACTGGCACCTCTAATGTCTCTTTCGGCTTTTCTTCCTCGGCGATATCGAGCGCATTGCCACTCAGTGAAATAATCTGCCGTCCGTTTTCTTCGCGCATCGTCGCCGAAAGATCGGTACGCCCCAGCGTAAAACTCTTCAGATCAAGCGAGCTAATCACTCCATCCGCCAACCGCTGCGTCAGCGCCTCGACGCGCGCCCGGACCGTCTCCTCGATCCCCGCCTCCAGCAGCACATCCAGGCTCG
>JAUIJX010000186.1 GCA_030430795.1 Alphaproteobacteria bacterium
CGCCTTGCCGTACTTTGCAGACAAATGCGCCGCCTTTGGCCAGCACCTGCACGGCGAAGGGATAGGCCAGTTCGCATAGGGAGAGAATGCGCAAATGGTCGGTGTTGGCGTGGCCGGTGGTGTTGGGTGCCATGTCGGAGAGCACGACATCGACCTTGCCGCCGAGTGCTTCGGTGATGATATCCGGCGCGTCGTTATCGTTGAAATCGAGCCGGATAAAATCTGAGCCGGCGATAGTCTGCATTTCCAGAATGTCGGTGGCCAGCACCAGCGGCGTTTCCGGTTTGGAGTTGGTGCGGGCGATCGCGACCTGCGTCCAGCCGCCCGGTGCCGCGCCGAGGTCCAGCACGCGTTTGCCGGGGGTGAGGAAGCCAAATTTATCGTCCAGCTCCAGCAGTTTATAGGCGGCGCGGGAGCGGTAGCCGTCACGCTTGGCCTGCTGCACGAACGGGTCGTTGAGCTGGCGTTGCAGCCAGCGGGTGGACGAGGTCTTGCGTCCGCGTGCCGATTTCACGCGGATGGTTAAATCCCTGCTGCCGCCGTTATTCTTAGTCACGATATTTATCTAGTAAGAGTGAAACGATGATGCCTTCGCGCACGCCGCGGTCGGCGATGGTGATTTTGGCAAACGGCCAGATGCGATGGATGGCGCGGAAGATGGCGCAGCCGGAGAGGATATAATCGCTGCGGTCGGCGCCGATGCAGGGGTGGTTGAAGCGCTCGGACGGGCGCATGGCCAGCAGTTTTTCGATGCTGGCATTGACATCGGAAATGGGCAGGTTGATGCCGTCGACCTTGTTGCGATCATAGCGGTTCAGCCCCAGATGTACGGCGGCCAGCGTGGTGACGGTGCCGGAGGTGGAGAGCAGCTGGATATGCTTCTCATGCACCTGTTTGGAGATGGCGTGTTTTTCATCGAACGGGCGCAGGGCTTCTTCCACGCGCTCGACGATGTCGTCGAAATACATCTCGGCATAGTTGGAGGAGCCGAATTGCTCGGACAGGCTCATCACGCCGTAGGGGACGGAAATCCAGTCTTCGATGGTCAGGTTGAACGGCAGGATATTCTGTGCGCTGACATCGTCGTCGCGGTATTCGGTTTTGACCCACATGATCTCGGTGCTGCCGCCGCCGATATCGAAGGCGAGGGCGTGTGAGGTGCGTTTGCGCAGCAGGGAGCAGCAGCCGAGCAGTGCCAGCCGGGCTTCTTCCTCATTGGAAATGATTTCCAGCGACAGGCCGATTTCCTTGCGGATGCGCTCGACGAACATCAGGGCGTTGGAGGCGCGGCGACAGGCTTCGGTCGCCACGTAGCGACCGTGCAGCACCGGGTGGCTGTCGATCTTTTTTCGGCAGGTCCTGAGTGCCGCGATGGTACGATTCATTGCCTCGTCGCTCAGCTTGCCCGAGGCGCTCACGCCTTCGCCCAGCTTGACGATGCGTGAAAAACTATCCACCGCACGGAGGGTTCTTCCGGAGCGGGTTTCCTTGAACTGCGGATAGGCAATCAGCAACCGGCAGTTATTCGTACCTAAATCAAGCGCGGCATACACACCTGGCGACTCCGTCTTATGCGACGCAGTGCGCTTCGGAGGAGTGCCCATAAGTCAATCGCTTTCAAAAAATTTCTAAATCACTTCACTACTATACCAACTCGCTGGACATATCAGCAATAATTCGCACAATGAGGGAAAATATCTTTGTTCTCTCATTTTCTACAGCAATACCGAGGTTTACATGCTTAAGAACAGACAGGGGCCGATTACCACGCCGGAGGGTGACGCATCGAAAGAGCTGGTGCATAAGGGGCAGCAGTATTTCACGCCGAATTACAAGCCGCGCGAGATGATTCTCGATCACGGGAAGGGCGCGCGTATCTGGGATCTGGACGGCAACGACTATATCGATCTGTCGGCGGGGATCGCGGTGAGCAGCCTCGGGCATCAGGACCCGGATCTGCTGGCGGCATTCGAGGCGCAGGCGCGTAAGCTCTGGCATACCAGTAACGTGTTCTTCACCGAGCCGTCGATCCGGCTGGCGGAGGCGCTGGCGCAGGCGGTGCCGATGTGTGAGCGCGTCTATTTCTCCAATTCCGGTACCGAGGCCAATGAGGCGGCGATCAAGCTGGTGCGGCGTTACGCATGGAAGAAGGGCAAGTCACCGGAAGAGCGCGAGATCATCACCTTCTCCGGCTCATTCCACGGGCGTACCTATGCGGCGGTGACGGCGACGGCGCAGCCGAAATACCATGAGGGATTCGAGCCGATGGTCGGCGGGTTCGTCTATTGCGACACGTTCAACGACATTGAGGCACTGCGGGCGCTGGTGACGGATAAAACCTGTGCGATCATGCTGGAGCCGTTGCAGGGCGAGGGCGGGATTATCCCCGCTGACGAAGGCTTCCTCAAGGAGGTGGCGGCGTTGTGTGCGGAGCGCGATATCCTGCTGGTCTGCGACGAGATTCAGTGCGGCATGGGGCGCACGGGCGTGCTGTTTGCGCATATGCATGCCGGGATCATGCCGGATGTGGTGACCTCGGCCAAGGCGCTCGGCGGCGGGCTGCCGGTCGGCGCCATGATGGTCGGCAAGAAGGCGGCGGAGACGTTCGAGTTTGGCTCGCATGGCTCGACGTTTGGCGGCAACCCGGTGATGTGCGCGGTGGCGCTGGCGGCACTGACGAAGATCAACACGCCGGAGATGATG
>JAUIJX010000028.1 GCA_030430795.1 Alphaproteobacteria bacterium
AGCTTTTCTGCTCCATCAAGGCGATCTGGAGCTGGTCATCGGAGATCAGACCGGCCTGAATCAGGCGTTCACCAATACGCAGTTTGGGACCACTGCTGTCCGTGGCGGCAGATTTTCCGGCAGATTCAGGGAAAAGGCTTTCTCCCGGCGGCGGCGCGTCTCCAGCTGGAGCATTGCCGTCTACCGGGACGGCGGCTGGAAATGGCTCTGAACCTGCTGTTTCTTGAGAATTTTCTGATGGCGCAACCGCTTCAGGCGTACCCCCAGTGTGTTGAGGCGCCCGAGCGTCGTCTTCAATCGTTTGGTCTATGTGCTCCATCACGTTTGAGTGTATCATAGATTTGGTTAGGTTTTGATTAATTTTATTTTGAAATCAGACGTTTGTTTTTGTCTGAATGTCGTCCTAATTACTGTATAGACTGAAAAAATTTATAATTAGCTAATAGTGAGCCGTTTTTTCTTCCGACGGCATTCAGAGAAAGGTTGTGTCTTTTTTGCTATACCTTATAATACGCAGAGATAATAATAAAATCATTACATTTCAATGTTATAGCAGCAAGCAGGTTGATGATGACGGATACACCCCCGATTTCCCTGAATAATCTGGAAAAAGCATTTAAGTCGCATCGCGTGCTGAAAGGGATTTCCTTTGCTCTGGAGCCGGGTGAGGTGTTCGGTCTGATCGGCCTGAACGGGGCTGGTAAGACCACCATGATCAAGATCATTCTTGACCTGATGAAACCGGATGCCGGAGAAGCCGCATTGCTGGGCGTTTGCGCCTCCAATGTGGTGTCGCGGCAAGGGCTGTCCTATCTGCCGGAGAAGTTCCATCCGTCCAAATATCTGAAAGGTCATGAATATCTGGAGCTTTCGCTGTCATTCTACGGTAAGTCCTATGACAAGGAAGAAGGGCGTAAACAGGCGGAAACGCTCGATTTATTGCCCGATGCACTGGACCGGCTGGTGGGCTCTTATTCCAAGGGGATGGGGCAGAAGCTCGGTCTGCTCGGCGCCTTCATGGTGGATACACCGTTGATGATTCTGGATGAACCGATGAGCGGGCTGGACCCAAAAGCACGTATCTTGCTGAAAAATAAGATTCTTGAGGCAAAGAAGGCGGGTAAGACGATTTTCTTCAGTTCGCATATTCTGGCCGATATCGACGAAATCTGCGACCGGATCGGTGTGTTGCATAACGGTGATATGATCTATCTTGGTGTGCCGTCTCAGTTCAAAAAAGAACAGGCGCATGAAGGGCTGGAAGCGGCCTTCCTGCACGCGATTTCACAAAAAAAAGAAGCTGCCTGATTGATGTCTCCCGACTCTGTAGACGCCTTGCGACGCAAGGTGAAGGCAGCCGATTATGAACGTTATTGTATCAGTCTGTTTTTGCCTGAGGAAGTGCGCCCGTCAGCGTGGGCGGTGCTGGCATTCAACGATGAGTTAGGGCGGATTCCTTTTATCACGCAGGAGCCGATGGTGGCGGCGATGCGTCTGACCTGGTGGCGGGAACGGATTGAGGCACTTTATGCCGGGGAGCCGCCGCGGAAACATGAGGTGTTGCTGGCAATGGATGAGGCGATCCGCAAGCACGTGCTTCCGAAGGATGATCTTATGCGGTTGATTGTTGTGCGTGGCTGCATGATCGAACGCCAACCTATTGAAAGTGATGCTGATTTTCTTAAACTTGCCGCTGATAGTTCAGCGCCGATTTTGCATTTGTGGCAAGTCATGACAGGGGATGTGGCGCGTGAACAGGCTGAAAAAGCAGCAACGAACTATGCCGCTGTGCGATTATTGGAAGCAATTCCCATCTATGCGGCGCACGGTATGGTGGTGATGCCGGAAAACAGACTCGCGGAATACGGATTGTCAGCGCATGATCTGGCTACCGGAAATCAAAAAAATTGCATTTTTTTAGTGGTGCAATCCTTGCTTGAAATGTTGTCATCCGATGCTGATTTTCATGCCTGTCAAACGAGCCCTAGTATGCTGGTGAAATGCTTTTATTCTCTGGCTTTGATGCATGTTCAGCGGCTTCAAAAATTGGATGGCGATATCTATTCATCGGCGCTGCGATCACTACCCCCATTTTTGCTGGTACGACTTTTTTTGTCATTCCTGTTAAGGAAATGGTAATGAATTCGGATCACTATGCATCCCCGGTGCCAAGCACCATCTGGGTTATGACACATGGGCTTTATGGGGGAGCGAACCATGAAAGTAACGACAAGAACTTTGCAAGCAAGTCACGAAGCGCGTAAACCGCTTTCGAAAGAACTGGACGATCATTTTTATGCGCTGGGTCTGCTCGGCTGCATTTCGATGCTGGCGGTTAGCACCTGCATGATTTTCGTCTAAGCACTTGCCTTCATATCGGCGGCATTATTGGCCGCCAGCCAGCCGTCAATCGCTGTGAGCGCCCGGCTGGTATAGGCTCTTGGGCGATCTTTCTTACCGGTGCGTTGTTCGAGCGCCGGGAATAATCCGAAATTCACATTCATTGGCTGGAAGGTTTTGCTTTCCGCGCCTTCGGTAATATGGCCAAGCAGTGCGCCGAGTGCCGTTTCCGGCGGCGGTGCGGCGTAATCCATGCCGAGCAGTTCGGCGGCGGCAAAGCGACCGGTCAAGATGCCCATCGCGGCGGATTCGACATAGCCTTCGACTCCGGTGATCTGCCCGGCGAAGCGGATATGCGGTGCGGATTTCAGGCGTAACTGGTTATCCAGCAGGATCGGGCTGTTGATGAAGGTGTTGCGGTGGATGCCGCCAAGGCGTACAAATTCTGCGTTTTCCAGCCCCGGAATGGTCTTGAAGATACGTTGCTGCTCGCCCCATTTCAGCTTGGTCTGGAAACCGACCATATTATAGAGCGTGCCGAGTTTGTTATCCTGACGGAGCTGCACCACGGCGTAAGGCTTGTGATCCGGCGCGTGCGGATTGGTGAGGCCGACCGGCTTCATGGGGCCGAAAGCCAGCGTTTCGCGGCCACGCTCGGCCATGACTTCGATCGGCAGGCAGCCTTCAAAATACGGCGTGTTCTTTTCCCATTCCTTGAATTCGGTTTTTTCGCCCTCGATCAGCGCGTCAATGAAGGCGTAATATTCGTCTTTGGTCAGCGGGCAGTTGATGTAATCCGCACCGGTGCCGCCGGGGCCGGGCTTGTCGTAGCGTGACTGGAACCAGGCTTTGTCCATGTCGATGGAGTCTTTGCTGACGATCGGCGCGATGGCATCGAAGAAGGCGAGGTAGTCTTCGCCGGTATGTGTGAGGATGTCTGCGGTCAGAGCCGGGGAGGTTAATGGCCCGGTGGCGACAATGACCAGTCCATCGGATGCTGCGGGCAGGGCATCGATCTCTGCGCGGCGAATGGTGATGCGCGGATGGGCGGACAGGGTTTCGGTAACGGCAGCGGAGAAGGCGTCGCGATCGACAGCCAGCGCACCGCCTGCCGGGACTTTATGGGCGTCGCCCATGCGCAGAATTAGAGAATCGCAGCGTCGCATCTCCTCATGCAGCAGGCCGATGGCGCTTTTCTCGCTATCGTCGGAGCGGAAAGAATTGGAGCAGACCAGCTCGGCGCAATGCTCGGTATGGTGAGCATCGGTTTTGCGGGTCGGGCGCATCTCGGTGAGGGTGACATCCACACCCATTTCCGCGGCCTGCCATGCGGCTTCACTACCGGAAAGCCCGGCGCCGATAATGTGTAATGTTTTACTCATGCGTGGCTGTTTAACACAGCCAGTGCCTGTTGGTGAAGCGTTTTATCGGTGGCGGCGATGATGTCGATCTCACCGGTGCCGAGGGTAATGCGGTTGCCATGCCAGTCAGTGACGATGCCGTTGGCGCCTTCCACCACCGGAATCAGCGCCATCACATCATGTGCTTTGAGGCCGGATTCCACCACCAGATCGAGATGCCCGGTGGCGAGCATGGCGTAGGCATAGCAATCGCTGCCGAAGACGGTATAGCGGCATTTGCTCATCAGCGCTTCGAAGGCGGCTTTCTTTTCCGGGCTGAATAAATAGGGCGAGGTGGTGCTGAGGACGGCTTCACCGATATCGCTATAGGTGCGCACGCAGGTGCGCTCGCCGTTCAGGGTGGTTTTGTCGTCTCTGGTGGCGAGCCAGCGTTCGTTATTGATGGGCTGGTTGATCATGCCGAGGATCGGTTCGCCGTTCTGCAGCAGGGCGATCAACGTGCCGAAGAGGGGCTGGCCAGTGATGAAATTGGCGGTGCCGTCGATAGGGTCCAGCACCCAGACATATTCCGCATCGCCGTTTTCGGCGTCGGCTTCTTCGCCGATGATGCCGTGTTCCGGGAAGCTGGCCTGAATCAGGCGGCGCATGGCTTCCTCAGCTTCGAGATCAGCGACAGTGACAGGCGAGTGATCGTCTTTTTCCTGCAGGCTGACCAGCGCACGGAAATACTGTTTGATGATGGTGCCGGAGGCATCGGCGAGCTGGTGGGCGAGGGTGATATATTCCTGCATTAGTCGCTGCTTCCTGATGAGAATGCCTGATGGCCGGTGATGGCGCGCCCAAGGATGAGGGCGTGGATGTCGTGCGTGCCTTCGTAGGTGTTGACGCTCTCTAAGTTCAGCATGTGGCGGATGACGTGGTATTCGTCGGCGATGCCGTTGCCGCCGTGCATGTCACGTGCCATGCGGGCGATGTCGAGCGCTTTGCCGGCGGAGTTGCGTTTAATCAGTGAGATCATTTCCGGGCTGGCGCGATCTTCGTCCAGCATGCGACCAACCTGATGGCAGGCTTGCAGGCCGATGGCGATTTCGGTGGCCATGTCGGCGAGTTTTTTCTGGATCAACTGGTTGGCAGCCAGCGGCTTGCCGAATTGCTGACGCTCCAGCGTGTAATTGCGGGCGGCTTCATAACAGAACTCGGCGGCACCGAGTGCGCCCCAGCCGATGCCGTAACGCGCTTTGTTCAGGCAGGAGAAGGGGCCGGTCATGCCGGAGACATCGAGCACGTGCGAGTCGGGCACCATCGCATTGTCCATCATGACCATGCCGGTGACAGAGGCGCGCAGCGAGAGTTTGTTGCCGATCTTCGGGGTTTGCATGCCGAAGTCGCGCTCGACGATATAGCCGCGCACGGTGCCGTCTTCGATGGTGTCATCGCCGTAGGTGCGTGCCCAGATGATAGCAATGTCGGCAATCGGGGCGTTGGTGATCCATGTCTTGGTGCCGTGGAGCAGAAAGCCGCCATCGACACGGGTGGCTTTGGTCTGCATGCCGGAGGGATCGGAGCCGTGATCCGGTTCGGTGAGGCCGAAGCAGCCGACGATATCACCTTTGGCGAGAGCAGGCAGGAGTTTTTCCTTCATTTCTTCGCTGGCAAAGCTGGCGATGGGGTGCATGACCAGGCTGGATTGCACGGAGAGGGCGGAGCGGTAGCCGCTATCGACCCATTCGATTTCCTTGGCGACTAATCCATAGGCGATGTGGGTGGTGCCGGCGCAGCCATAGCCTTGGATGGTGCTGCCGAGCAGACCCAGCGCACCGAGCTTGCTCATGATCTCACGGTCGAACTGTTCGTTGCGGTTGGCCTCGATGATGCCGGGGAGTAATTCGTCGCGCGCGAAACGGCGGGCGGTGTCACGGATGAGTTTTTCTTCCTCCGTTAAATCCGCTTCCAGATGGAGTGGGTCTTCCCAGTCGAACGGGAGCATCGGCATGCGTTCAGACCATCAGGTTGATGATGGAACCGCGATCCCAGAAAATGCCACGTTGTAGAGCGGCCAGTGCACGCTCGATCATTTTTTCCAGCACATCAGGTGCAGGGATCGAGGTGAAACCACGATGTTTCGGTGGCTGATGCTTTTTGCGATCCTCCGTCGGAGCGGCAACCGGCTTCTGGCCGACACGCGGTGACGAAACGCTAACCGAGCCCAGACGTGGGCGAATGGAATTATCCGATGAACTAACCATATGATGAGCTTAGCATATCCTTTTTAGCGATGCCAGAGTAACCAGCTTTTGACTTTGGTGATTTGTTCCATATCCATCAGTGCCGGAGCGTGGCCAACGCCGGAGAATTCGATCAGTGTGATGTCTTTGCCTTTGGTGGAGGCCATCTTTCCGGCGATTTCCTTAGTTAGAAGATCGGAGTGTTCGCCGCGAATCAGCAGCACGGGGCAGGCCACCGCATCCCAGAACGGTGAGAGGTCGATATCGACGATATGGGTGAAGTCGTCGGTTTCTTCACGGAAGGGCTGCATGATTTCCGGGTCGCAGGCGAGGATGTATTCGCCGTCCGCCAGCTTCCAGATACTGTGCTCGACGAAATGCTGCCAGTGTTCGGCTTCCACAATGCCGAACGGCTCGGTGATATCGGCGAGGTAGCTTTCTATTTTTTTGCGGGAATCAAAGACACGTTGTGCGCCAGCGTATGAGGTGATGCGCTCCATTCCGGCTTTAGGAACGATGTAGCCGATGTCGTTTAATACGATACTGGCCAGTAAGGTCGGATCGGCGGCAGAGAGCATCATACCGATGATGCCGCCCATCGAGGTGCCGAGCCAGTGGACTTTTTTGTGGCCGATATGCTGGAGGAAGGCGATGGCATCGGCAACGTAGGTCGCATAGTTATAGGCCAGTTTGTTATCCAGCCATTCGCTGCTGCCGCGACCAGTGACATCGAGGCAATAGACGTGGAAATTGGCAGAAAGCGCATCGGCGATATAGTCGAAATCATGAGCGTTGCGCGTCAGGCCGTGGACGCAGACCAGCGGCGGCAGGTCATCATTACCCCATTCCAGATAGCCGAGCTTGTGCGTGCCCGGCGTGCCATCGGTGTTTGGGGCGTCAAAGAATTGCTGCGTGTAATTGTTTACTGTCATGTCCTTCTTGGAAAAGTAAGCCCGTCGATGCTGATCTCTGGCTCGCGATCCTCAATGATATCTGCGAGGATATGCGCGGTGCCTGCTGATTGCGTCCATCCCAGTGTACCATGCCCGGTATGGAGGTAAAGGTTGTTGTATTTTGTGGGGCCGACCAGCGGCGGCCCGTCCGGTGTTTGCGGGCGCAGGCAGGCCCACTTCTCGGCTTTTTTGGTTTGGGCTTCGGGGAAGATTTCTTTCATGCAGGTCAGCAGTGGGCGGATACGCTTCTCACGGATGCGTTGATTATATCCGGCGAATTCGGCGGTGCCGGCGGCACGGATGCGATCGCCTAACCTGCTGAAGACGATCTTCTTTTCATCGTCGGTGATGCTGAGGGTCGGCGCACTTTCCCATGCCGGGACGGTAATGCTGTAGCCTTTCATCGGGTAGACGGGAATCGGGATGCCGAGGCCGCGGACATATTTCGGGCTGTAGGCACCGAGGCAGACGATGTAGGCATCGGCAGTCATTTTGCCTTTGCTGGTTTCGATATGTTTGATCTTGCTCTTTTTCTCACGCAGCCAGGCGATGCGGGTGTTGTAATGGAAGGTGACGCCAAGCTTTTCGGCGCAGTATTTGGCCAGTCCGGCGGTGAACATGCGCACGTCACCGCTTTCATCGACCGCTGAATACATGCCGCCGATGAAGGGCTTGGTGCTGCTGGCCAGCGCCGGTTCTTTGGCGATGCATTCCTCACGGGAGAGTTCGACCTCTTCACCGCCCAGCCCTAAGGACATTTGAAAGCGGTTATGGGCGATGGCGGCGTCGAGCGCTTTCTGGTCGGTGAAGATGTGCAGGATGCCTTCTTTGCGATAATCAAAGTCCAGTTTGGTGGTCTCATCGATCGTATGCATTTTCTCACGGGAATACATGCCGAGGCGCAACATGGTTTCGCAATTGCGGTGGGCGTTTTTGGCGCTGCAATTCAACAGGAACTGGAGGCTCCATTTGATCTGATGCGGATCAGGTAGGAGGCGGAATACCAGCGGGGCATCATCCTGAAACATCCATTTGAACAGTTTGGGAAAGACGCCGGGGTTGGCCCAAGGTTCGGCATGGGTGTAGCTAAGCTGACCGCCATTGGCGTAGGAGCATTCGGTGGCGGCTTCCGAAGCCTGTTCGATGACGTCGACGTCGTGTCCGCGTGATGCCAGTACGTAGGCCGTTGTTACTCCTGCGACACCTGCACCTAAGACCGCTATCTTCATATGGCGAGAACTCCTCTTTGCCATTTCATTATTAGTGGTATGTTGGGGGTGTGTTAAGCAAATTTTTTAGGGATGATGTATGGTCAGCAATTCCGCCGGGCGTATCGTGATTTTGACCGGGGCGGGCATCTCCGCCGAGTCGGGTTTGCAGACCTTCCGCGCCGATGACGGGTTGTGGTGCGGGCATCGGGTGGAGGATGTGGCGACACCGGAAGCGTTTGAACGTGACCCGGAGACCGTGCAGGATTTCTATAATATGCGCAGGCGGCAGTTGCGCGATGTACATCCCAATGCCGCGCATGAGGCACTGGCGAAGCTGGCGGCTTACTGGGACGGCGAGGTGGTGCTGGTGACGCAGAATGTCGATGATCTGCACCAGCGGGCAGTGGCTGCGGTTGTTCCTAAAGATACCTACCAGTTTTATAACATGCATGGTGAGCTGAAATCGGTGCGGTGTGTGGAGAGTGACGACGTTTTTCCGTGGGAAGAGGATATTACACCGGAGAGTGCCAACCCGATCAGCGGCAAGGCAGGGACATTGCGACCGCATATCGTGTGGTTCGGTGAGATGCCATTTTTTATGGATGAGATTGAAGATGCATTGAACAGGTGTGATTTGTTCCTGTCGATTGGAACATCCGGCAATGTCTATCCGGCAGCCGGGTTTGTGCAGCGGTTGCGGTATCTCGGGCGGGCGCATACGGTCGAACTGAATCTGGAGCCGTCCAACGGCACCGGGTATTTCCATGAGGCGATTCACGGCAAGGCGACCGAGATTGTGCCGCAGTATGTGGCGCGGATTTTAAGCGGCGAGATTATTTAGATCGCTTTGGCGGCTTCCAGCACTTCGTCGGCATGGCCGTTGACCTTCACCTTGCGCCAGATGTTGCGGATGGTGCCGCTGCCGTCGATCAGGAAGGTCGAGCGCTCGATGCCCATGTATTTTTTGCCATACATATTTTTCTCGACCCAAACGCCATAGTCTTCGCAGATGGAACCGTTCTCATCCGAGAGCAGGTTGAAGGGCAGGCATTGTTTGGCGGCAAATTTCTCATGACTGGCGACGGAATCGCGCGAGACACCCATCACTACCGCACCGGCGGATTTGAAAGCTTCGATACGGTCGCGGAAATCCTGCGCTTCGGTGGTGCAGCCCGGCGTGGCATCCTTGGGATAAAAATAGAGGACGATCTTTTTGCCTTTGAGAGAACCAGATGAAATGACCTGTCCGGTTTCCGACGGGCAGGAGAAGGCCGGTGCCGAATCGCCAACATTGATACCGTCCTGCTGTTTTACTGCTGCCTGAGACATGATAACCCTCCGTGTGTTGTGAGCGCCCAGCATAGGCGGATCGCCATGCGGTCTCAACCCGTTTATATCAGTTTGGATAAGCGCCTGAAATGTTTGTGCATTCGCTTTTCCATTTTGAGAAGATGCTTGTTCAGGCGTGGGAAGCTCTCTTCGCCGGTGGCGGTGGTGAGGATGTGCTTGATGCCTTCCGTGGCGTTTTCAACGTCGATGCTGCCGTCACTGCACAGGCGGAGATAATAGAGCAAGGTGGTCATGAATTCCCGTGTGGTGCCGATGTCATCTAATAACTCTGCTTCCACCAGCTTTTTGCGCTTTAGTGTGCGCAGCACGTCAGGAATCAGATAGGGCGGGGTGCCGAGGCTGCGGCCATGTTCGACGATCAGGCTTTGCAGGATGAAGTCGATATCCAGCAAGCCGCCCCAGACATATTTGATATCCCACGGATTGTCGGTGTGGTAGCTCTCGTCGATCTTTTCCCGGATATGCACCAGCCCGGCCAGTAGCTCTTTCTTTTCGAGTTTGCGAGTGATGCATTTGCGTAAGGTGGCGTTGATGTGGCTGTAGGTTTCTGCATCGGTATAGACAATGCGGGCACGGGCCAGCGCGAGGCGTTCAAATACCCAGGCCGATTCCTTGTAATACTGATCGAAGGCGGTGAGGCTGACGGCGACCGGGCCGTCATTCCCGAAGGGACGCAAGCGGGTGTCGATATCGTAGAGACGCCCGTGTTTACCCAGAGCGGTGAGGGTGCCGATGATGCGTTGCGCCAGCCGGTTGTAATAGCCGGAGGGGGAGAGTTCCTTGCTGCCGGTGGAGACGGCCTGTTCGTTGGCAGTGTCATAGAGGAACAGGATATCGAGATCGGAACCAAAAGTCAGTTCCCGGCTGCCGAGCTTACCCATCGCGATGATGGACAGGCTGCTGTCGGGGACGATGCCGTAACTCTCGGTGAAGGATTCCAGCGTTATGTTGACGACCGCCTCCAGCACCACCTCGGCGAGGTCGGAGAGGAAATGGCCGGTGGTTTCTGCCGAGTTCATGGTTTTAAGCAGCTGTACCCCGGCCTGGAACTGCTTTTCATCAAGGAACATATGGAGCATACCGAGCGCATCTTCGTGATCGTGCGTATGGCTGAGCATACCGGCAAGTTCGTCGGTGAGCGACTCCTTGTCCTGCAGGTCACCGTAAAAATCAGTAGTGATAACGGCATAGAGCAATTGCGGATGCAGGCTGAGGGTTTCGCCAAGCGCCGGGGCGCTGCCGATGATATCGGCGACCAGCGTCAGCAGGTCGGTGTTGGAGGCGAAGAGGGAAAAGACCTGAATGCCGTCCGGCAGGCGCATCATGAATTCGTCGAAACGCTGGAAGGCGGCGTCCGGGTTGATGGTGTTGGACAGGGCACGCAGGAGGTCCGGCACCAGCTCGGTGAGTAGCTGGCGGGCGCGTTTGCTGCGGGTGCAGCGGCGCTGACCTTTATGCCAGTCCTGCACGGCTGAGGAGATTTTTTCCGGGTTGTCGAAGCCCATGTTGCGGATGGTCTCGATGGTGCGTGGGTCGTGGTCAACGCCGGTGAAGACCAGTTGCCCTTTATCACCCAGCGGTGTGGATTCGCGGAAAGCGGCGTTGTAATAGCGATGGACGGATTTGAGTGTGCGGGTGATGATCGGCACGAAGGTGGCTGCGGATTGGTAGCCCAGAAAGACGGCGAGCCGATCCATGTCTTCTTCGTTATCAGGCAGGGTGTGGGTTTGCTGGTCATCGATCATCTGCAGGCGGTGCTCGACGGTGCGCAGGAATGTGTAAGCAGAAGAAAGGCTATTGCACACAGACGGTTTGATAATGCTTTTTTGCGTCAGGATTTCCAGAATCGGGATGGCGCCACGGATGCGCAGTTCCGGAAATCGTCCGCCCCAGATGAGCTGGTTGATGTGTCCTAAAAATTCGATCTCCCGGATGCCGCCACGCCCGGTTTTGATGTTGTGGTCGTAGGCAGTGATTTGCTCGGAGGTTTTACTGTGCATCTGGCGCTTGATGGAAAGAATGTCCGTGATGGCGGCAAAATCCAGATGCTTGCGCCACATGAAGGGCTGGATGTTTTTTATAAATTCATCGCATTCCGCCCGGTCACCGGCCACGAAACGTGCCTTGATCATGGCGGCGCGTTCCCAGTTCTGACCAACGGTTTCATAGTAATGCAGAGCGGCGTTGGTGCGCACGGCAGGCGGTGTAGAAGAAGGGTCGGGGCGCAGGCGTAGGTCGGTGCGAAAGACATAGCCATCGGCGGTGCGCTCCTGCATCAGCGTAACGAGGTCCTGCGCCAGTCGGCTGGTGAAATGCTGGGTAGATTGCCGGCCGAGATATTCGATCTTATCCGGGTTATAGAGAATGATGAGGTCGATATCGCTGGAATAGTTCAGCTCATAGGCGCCGAGTTTTCCCATGCCGAGGATGAAAATGCCGTGATTGTCTCCGGCGTCTTTGATCTGTCCTTTGTTGACGGATTGGTGCAGCAGCCATTTCAGGCACAGCGAGACAGACACTTCCGCCAGTTGCGAGAGGGTGTAGGTGATTTCCTGTAATTCCCAGTGATGGCAGATATCGGCCAGCGCGGTCAGCAGCGCCATTTGTGACTTACACTGACGCAGATATTGCATGAAGGGGCGTTGCTCAAAGGCGGTGACGTCGCAATCATCCAGTTCCATGAAGATGCGGTTGCAGATAGGAGCGACGCCTTTCTCCAGCGCTTCCCGGAGCGTTGCGGGGTAACGTGTGATGAGGGTGGTCAGATACGGTGAGTTGCCGAACACAGCATCCAGCAGCGCGCAAATCTTTTTGTCTTTCAGGGCGGTGCTGAAATAATCGAATAGTTCAACGTCTTCTTCTTTCAGGGATTCGAGAAAATTTTTACATGCGCGTTCCGCTTCTTCCGGCGCGAACGGCTGTGGCAGGGTTTCAATATCTGTCGGGAGAAGCGCTTGCATACACTATGTGTCTGGTTATAGTGCCTATGAATGTTATGGAATTCATGTCATAACATACATGCTTTAACCGTCCAACCTGAGATTCACACATGCCCGCCAGTCTGTTCAGACGCCGCCCGATACTTGCCTTGGTGTTGATTGTGTTGGGGATTGTGTCTCTGGCCGTGGCAGTGTGCCGATGCTGAAGGATAAGGTGGTGGCGGTGGTCAATGACCGGCTGTCACCATACAAGGTCAATATTGAGGACATTAAGTTTCATCTGGATACGAGTGATTTGTCGCTGGTGTCCGGCGGTTATAACGTGACGGTGGCGGAAGAGTCCGGTCGCAAGGTGATTGCCCTGCCGCATGTGAATCTGGACGTGTCGATTCCAAAACTGATTTTGGGGACGCTTAGCTTTAAAGAGCTGGAGATTCTCAACCCGTCGATCCTGTTCCGTGTGGCGGAAGACGGCAGTATTTCATTAGGTCTGAATGACGGACAAAAAGCGCCCGAAGCAGGTGATGCTGCAGCGATTACCCCGACGATGCTGGTGGATGCGCTCAAAGACCTGTCTTTGAAGCAACTAGTGATTCGTGATGCTAAACTGGCGGTGATTCAGGATGAGAAGGTGATCGTCAATGATGTGCCACGTATTATCATCACGATGGATGATCGCAGCGAGTCATTGCTGTTGTCGCATCATATCGAGCTGATGGATGGCGAAGAGAAAGCCTACATCACCGGCAAGACGATGATGAAGGAAGACACGAAAGAGATTGAAGCCAGTATTCGGCTATCTGATGTGCCGGTACGTATGTTTGCGCCGTTTCATGCGCAGGGGCATTATGTGAAAGAGACAGACCTTAAGCTGAAAGGACTGGTATCACTGCTGGTTGGGTTTGATGGCAAGGTGAAGACGTTCTCTGCCGAATTGCGCAGCGGTAAAGGCGCCGTCACGGTGAAGGATGTGCTGCCGGAGACCATTGCCGTGGAATCGCTGGCACTGGAAGCGGAATCAACGGACGGGTTACACCAGATTGCTGTGAAATCACTGGCGTTGAAGACGGAGGATGTGTCGGCATCCGGCACCGGCCAGATTGGCATTATGGACGGTCAGGTGAGTGTGGATATGCAGCTGGAAGCGGGAGGGCTGGCGATTGATAAGATTTATCGCTACTGGCCGCTGGAGGAAAGCCCGGACTCGCGCAAGTGGGTGAATGATAATCTCTCCAACGGGACAGTGAGCAAGGCAACGGCGCGTTTGCAGATTGTGCCGCCA
This sequence comes from Alphaproteobacteria bacterium, assembly GCA_030430795.1. GTDB lineage: Bacteria > Pseudomonadota > Alphaproteobacteria > Rickettsiales > UBA998 > JAUIJX01. The sequence continues at coordinate 13,662 of JAUIJX010000028.1, forward strand.
CCGCCACCGCCTGCGCCGGAACCGGAAGTGGTGACGGAGGAAGGTGAGGAAGTGCCTGCACCGGTGGTGGAGGTCAAGCAACCGGACGTGATCGATGCCACGCTGACGATTGTCGATGCGACGGTGGAATATCTGCCGGGTTTTCCGAAAGTGACCGGGGTGAACGGGACGGTGCATATCACTGATGATAGTTTGAAGGCGGAAGCGACCAGCGGCAAAAGCCTGACGGCGACCAGCCTGTCATCCGCGGTGGTGGAACTGCCGAGCTTTGTGGCCAAAGGTATTCCGATGACGGCGGATGTCTCGCTTAAGACGATTGCCAGCGATGCCAGCATCGTGATGGGGCCGGAGCATTTGAATCTGGCGGCGGGGCTGAAGCTGGAACCTGCTGTCATCAAAGGTGAGGGCGAAGGGCGGATCAAACTGCGCGTACCGCTTTATTCCAGCGAACTGAGTAAGAAAGAGCAATTTCTGGATTACGATGTGGAGGCGACGCTGACCGGGCTGACGCAGAATCAAATTCTGGGTAAATGGCAGATTGATGATCTGAATGGTAAAGTGACGGTGAATAATAAGGAACTAACCCTGGATTCCAGCACCAACCTGCAGGGCATTCCTTCGCGGCTGATCGTCAAAACGCAGTTCGAGCCGCAGGAGAAGACCAGCTATAAGCTGATAGCGAATATTCCGGCCGCGCGGACGCAGGCGTTTGGGTTTGAGGTGCCGGAGCAGATTACCGGTACGCTCGGTATTAACGCCGATATTGTCGAGCAGGGGAATAGCGCGGAGACGCAGGCCAAGATTGATTTGACGCAGGCAACAGTTCGGATTGTTCGCACTAGCATTTTTTGTTGGTGTTTTGTTGATTCTAGCACTGTGGCCCCGAGAGCTTATCGTCACTGGTAGTATTGGCGGGGAGCGCCCAAAT
>JAUIJX010000029.1 GCA_030430795.1 Alphaproteobacteria bacterium
ATGATTGCAGCGCGGCGGCAGAATTTTGTTTGGTTTCACTGGAGAGCAGGCTGTCTATATCGTCCAGCACATCCTGTGTTGGCTCGTCATCCATTGCCGGTGCAGGCGATGGTGCCGCCGCTTCCGCCTGGGGCTCAGGCTCCGGCTCCGGTGCAGGCGCCGCATCGGCTGCCGCCATAATATCATCAATGCTATCGTTGGTAACAGGTGCGTCGCCGTCACCCTCTTCGACAATGTCGGTCAGCTCCAAAACATCGGAGCCTTTGACGCTGCTTTCGGCGCCACCTTCCTCATCCCCGTCGTTTTCTTCGGCAATGATACGCTTGATCGACTGGAGGATTTCCTCCATGGATTGATCTTGGTTTTCTTCTGTACCTTCGGCTGCCATAAGCTCTTTGGAACGCTGTTCTTTTCACACACACTATAACTATAAGTATAGTCTACTATGTAAATAGTAAAATATCCCTAAAGCAAACTAAAAACCAATAAATTGGTATTTTACGTCATCATAATGCTCAGATGGGTCGTAAGTGTTGGTATCCAACGCCAGATTTGCTACATCCAGACGCCCTACCGAGCCCAACAGATTAAAGATGGCGACGACACGGTCACGTTCTGCGCGCACAAGGTTTACGCGCGCCACGAAGAGTTCCTGCTCAGCATCCAGCACGTCCAGCACCGTCCGGGAACCGTAGAGCTGTTCCTGCTTCACACCGTCCAACGCCACTTCCGCCGCTTCAATATTTGCCTGCGAGGATTTGATGGTGGCGATGCTGGTTTGCAGGTCTTCCCATGACTGCGTAATCAGTTCTTCGGTTTGATCGCGCACATCGAACAGGTTGAACTTACGCTGGCTAGCGCGGGACTTCGCCTCACGCACACGCGAATATTCCGAACCAGACTGATAGAGCGGTACGCTGAGGTTGACCAGAATACTGTCTGAGTCAAAGTCGGTGGCCCCGGTAAACCCCTGCCCCTCGGCACGGCTAATGCGGCCTTCCAGCGAGACATCCGGCAGCAGGGCTGCGAACGCCACATCAATATCACTATCCGCTGCACGTTGTGAGTAATCCGCCTGCAGCATATTCGGGCTGTTTTCCAAACCCACTGCAATGGCATCTTCCAATGTCGGCGGCAGCGCCGGGAAATCACTTGGTGCAGACAGCGATTCCGCTTTGTTACCGATGACGCGCTCATAACTGGCGCGGGAGGAAATCAGCGAGCCGCGTGCTGCAATGGTATCCGATTGCGCGCGCGCCAGACGAGCTTCCGACTGCGCCACATCAGTACGTGTTACTTCACCCACCTCAAACCGGTCTTTCGACGCCTGCAGCTGCTTGCGTAGGACTTCTTCGTTATTGCGGCTCAGCTCCAGCACAGACTGATCACGCAGCACATCCATGTAAGCGACAATGGCATCAAGGAACACCTGCTGCGTTATGGCACGCAGGCTCTCACGACCAGCCAGCACGAGAAATTTCGCGCTCTCGGTTCCGGCCACCGTCTCCCCGCCGTTGAAAATCGGCTGGCTTAGCGTCAGGGTGCGGTCTTCACGATCCGAACTCGCCCAGTCAGCAGAACTCCCGGGACGAGTGCGTTGCCGCCCCTTGGCGTAGCCTATAAAGATATCCGTACTCCAACCAGAAACTGCCTGCGCCACACGCTCGTCCACGGTTTCCAGCACCTTGCGCTCCGCCTTGATGCGCGGGTTGGTCTTGTAGGTACTGACCAGCGCCTCTTTAAGATCCTCCGCCGTTGCCGCCTGCGCACTCAGCGCAATAGTCGCCGTCCCCAGCAGCAGGTAGCGAGTCAGTGTTTTGAGCGGATGTTTGATTTTCTTATCAGTCATTGGATTCCACTAAAATTGAAATGATGTCTTGTTTTTAAATCCCGGCATTACCGGAACGGAGGCATCTGTAGCATGAAACCGGTCTTCATGGCCACGTAATTTTGTAATTTTTACGAGAGTGCCAAGGCCGGAATCCGCGCCGGGGCGCAGTGCCACATTCTCTACCGTCACCAGTCGGCCACCTTCTTTAAGCTGCTCAATCAGCACTTCAGGCACGTGCTGGACGGCCCCTTCGATGATAATCGCGTCATAGGGACCATGCGCCGGACAGCCATTGACCAGCGGCGCCGTCATCACATCGACATTCTTCATCTTACTCAGTCGCTTCCGCGCCTCGTTGACCAGTTCCGGATGATTCTCTACCGCCGTCACGCGCTTACACAGCTTCGACAGCACTGCCGCGGAATAACCCAGCCCGCAGCCAATATCCAGCACCGAGGCATCCGGTGTGATATCCGCCAGCTCCAGCATTTGCGCGAATACCAGCGGCTCCAGCAGGTAGCGTTCCGGCGCCAGCATGATTTCATCGTCGACATAGGCCGATTGCGCAAAGGCTTCCGGCACGAAGTCTTCCCGCTTCACCGCTTCAATGGCGTCAATCACACGCTCATCCTGCACATGATTGGTCAGAAGCTGGCTTTTGCTCATTAACGTACGGGCGACCGCTGAATCCACAATGAAACTCCCTCAGAAAATTGCTCATAGTATGCCACAGAACGGCATGGATGACCACGATCCGACTCTCTACACCCACCGGCTCCAGTTTGCCAACCGTTATTGTGGTGCAATTACCACAATGGCCGCCGGTGTCGATTCCGCCTTGACCGTTATTTCCCGGATGCGTATGGTGCGGATTCGCTGAGGCCCGGTGGCAGAGTGGTTATGCAGAGGACTGCAAATCCTTGTACGGCGGTTCGATTCCGTTCCGGGCCTCCATTTCCTTCCATATTTCGCTTTTCATTCATCCGCACATGACTAGACTGTCGGCATGGACGCCGCAACCAACGCCCCGATCAACCAGATTACCCCGGATATTTCCGCCCGTGACGTCATACTGGGTGGCGATCTGAGCGCACTGGCCGCCAGAGAAAAAGAGTTTGCCAGCCGAGTCTCCGAAGACGGGAATGACATCGATGCACTGAACCATCTCGGCGTGATCAAACTCTATCTGGGCTACTATGAACCGGCGAAGGGCATGTTCATGCAGTCGCTACGCATCAACCCCAACCAGTCGGATATTTATCTCTATCTGGGCTATGCGCAGCATAAGATCGGCGATCTGGAACAGGCGATTGCCTGCATGAATGATTCACTGAGACGCAACCCGGAGGAGTTTGTCGGCTATCAGGCGATGGGACAGGCGCTGTTTGACCGCGGGTTGTTTGAAAATGCCATCAAGGTGTTGAGCCTCGGAGAGAAGCTGGCACCGAACGAGCCAACGCTGATTTCAGTGAAGTCGGCGGTATTACTGGCTGCCGGGGATAAGGAAGCGCTGCTGGAGTATTGCAACGAGCGAATTGAGCAATACCCGCTGCATGGCGACTTGCTGCGAGTGATGGCTGCTGCCGGAGCGCTCAGCCCCGAGGACCCGCGCGTGGCGCGCGTGGAGGATGCGCTGGAGCGTGGCGCCTCACCAATTGAGATGCACCACTCCTTTACGCTCGGCAATGTGTATCACCGCGCCAAACAGTATGACAAAGCGTTCGAATATTTTCAGCGCGGCGGGGAATTGTCGCTGAAACAAGCGAACATGACCCCGGCGCGTGTCAATGAGTCAGTGAAGCAGTTTTTCGACGGAATTGAGGCCGCATTCACCCCGGAGAACACCGAGGAGACGGGGTGGCCGAAAGCCACGGCGCGGATGGTCAGCCGCCCGATCTTTATTGTCGGCGAGCCACGCTCCGGCACCTCGCTGGTGGAACAAATTCTGGCCTCGCACAGTCAGGTATATGGGGCGGGAGAGCTGAACTATATCCCCAATTTCTGCCGCCGTGACGTGACCCGTGTCGCCGGGGATGTCTACCCCAACTGTATGTCACGGTGGCCGGAGATCAGTGTGGATGCGGTCAATGACTGTGTGCGGGAGATCGCGGTGCCGTGGCTGAAGCGCAATGTGTTTAAGCCGGACGCCAGCTATATCACCGACAAGCTGCCGAATAACTTCCAGTATCTCGGCATCATCCGGCAGTTGTTTCCGAATGCGATCGTGATTCACTGCCACCGCAACCCGATGGATAACTGCCTGTCGATGTTCCAGCAGCATTTCATGGGGTCGCTGACGCATACCTACAATCTGGATAATCTGGCCTATCATTATGCGCGCTATCTCAAGGTGATGGCGCTGTGGAAGGCGCGGTATCCGGGCTGGATTTACGATGCCGAATACGAAGCGATCACCGGCAATCCGGAGCCGGAAATCCGCGCATTGCTGGAACATGTCGGTTTGCCGTGGGAGGACGCCGTGCTGGAGCCGCATAAAACCAAGCGCGACACCCGCACCGCCAGCGCCGCACAGGTGACAGAGCCTATCTACAGCACCTCCTCCGGCCGCTGGAAGAAATATGAGCAACAACTGCAGCCGCTCAAGGAAAAGCTGGAGGAGTACGCCGGTATCACCATCGACTGAGCGTCGAAACTCCGCTTGACACTCACCAGCCAACGCTCTATGCAAATGAGAATTACTATCACTTATTTTCATTTCAGGAGATTGTTTATGTTTGCTCGCTTAGGCGTATTGTTTTCGCTGTGCATATTGCTCATGCAGGTGCCCGCTCAGGCCGAAGAGGTCGTGAATATCTATTCCTCGCAGCAGGAACACCTGATCCGCCCGATTCTGGACGTGTTTGAAAAAGAAACCGGCATTACCGTCAACCTGACCACCGGAGGTGACGGTACTATTATCACCAAGCTGGAACAGGAAGGCGAACACAGCCCCGCCGATGTGCTGATGGCGACCGATATCGGCAATATCTATCTGGCGAAAAGCAAAGGGCTGCTGCAAGGCATTACCTCCGATGTGCTGACCAGCCGTATCCCTGAGCATCTGCGCAGCCCGGAAGGCGAATGGTTCGGCCTGACCGTGCGGGCGCGGGCACTGTTCTACAAAGATGGCGCGATTTCTCCGGATGAGCTGTCCACCTACGAAGACCTCGCCTCTGAGAAGTGGAAGGATGCCGTGCTGGTGCGCTCCTCCACCAATATCTATAACCAATCGCTGCTGGCCTCCATCATCGCGCATGACGGCAAGGAAGAAGCACAAGCATGGGCCAAAGGCATCGCCGCCAACCTCGCCCGCACGCCGCAAGGCGGCGACCGCGACCAGCTGAAAGCACTGGCAGTCGGCGAAGGGAAAGTGGCGATGGCCAACACCTATTATTTCGGCCTGCTGCTGAACAGCGAGGACCCGAAAGAACGTGAACTGGCCTCAACGCTCAAGATCTTCTTCCCCAATCAGGACGGGCGCGGCACGCATGTAAATATTCGCGGCGCCGGGGTAACCGCGCATGCCAAGCACAAGGAAAACGCCATCAAACTGCTGGAATTCCTTGCCGGTGACGAAGCGCAGGCGTTCTTCTCCGAGCATAACTACGAATACCCGGCCGTGCCAAGCGCCAAACAGTCGGACACCATCGCCGCATGGGGCACGTTCAAACAGGACACGTTGCCACTGGAGACCGTCGGCAAGCTTAACGCTGAAGCGGTGAAGCTGTTTGACATGGCCAACTGGCCGTAATATGCAGTCCGGCATGCTTTCGATCGATCATATCAGCCATCATTTTGGCAAGAAAAGCGTGCTGGACGATATTTCCCTTCAGGTGGAGGCGGGCGCGTTTGTCTGCCTCGCCGGGATTTCCGGTAGCGGCAAATCGACCCTGCTGCGCCTGATTGCCGGGCTGGAGCACGTGCAGGCAGGCAGTATCCGTATCAATGACACGACCATTGCCGCCACGGACACGCACCTCCCGCCTGAGCAACGCGGCGTCGGGATCGTGTTTCAGCACCCGTCCCTGTTCCCGCATCTGAATGTGCTGGAGAATGTGATGTTCGGGCTGAACAATATTCCCAGAGCCGAAGCAAAAGAGCGGGCGCATGCGCTGCTGGAACATGTGCATTTCAGCGGGCGCGAGCAGGATTATCCGCATATGCTCTCCGGCGGGCAGCATCAGCGGGTGGCGCTGGCGCGGGCATTGGCCCCCTCACCCTCCATCATGCTGCTGGATGAGCCGTTCGCCAATCTCGATAGCAGCCTGCGGCGCACGATCCGGGAAGAGACAAAATCATTACTGAAAAGCCAGAGCACGACCACCATCATGGTGACGCACGACCCGCAGGAAGCGCTGGTGATGGCGGATTCCATCTGCCTGCTGGACAGCAAAGGCCGCATTCTGCAGACCGGGGAGCCGGAGCAACTCTATCTGCATCCCGACAATAAGGAGGTAGCGGCGTTTTTCGGGCAGGTGAACCTGATTGACGGCCAGACCAAGGCCGGGATGTTCGACTGTGTGCTCGGCACATTCCCGGTGGGCGACCATAATCCCAATTCCACCACCATGGTGTTGCGCCCGGAGGCGCTGCGCATCGACGATGACACGAAAGCCGCCAAGGTGGAAGTGCTGGACGCCTATTTTGCCGGTGGCTGCCAGCATGTGCGCGTGGTGGTGGGTGAGACCAGCCTGCTGGTCTGCGACACAGCACATCATCCTGTTAGCAAGGGAGATTCAGTAAATCTAGGCGTCGTTCCGGGTGCGGCACATTTTTTCTAGCTGACGGCAGATAGACGCTGGCGCAACATACCCAGCGCTGCACGTGTGGTATCCAGCCGTATTTGCCGACGATCCCCGCTGAAGGCGCATTTTTCATGCATCACCGAGCCAATCGGGTAATGCAACGCCGCGATATGCACGGTGCCGACCGGTTTTTCCTCCGAGCCGCCACCGGGACCGGCAATGCCGGTGACCGCCACAGAGAGCACCTGCGCGTTATAGCCCAACGCGGCACAGGCCTGCACGACCGCACCCTTGGCCATCGCCATCGCCACCGGCTCACTGACCGCACCGTGCGTGGAGAGCAGCGTGGGCTCAACGCCCAGCCATGCCTGTTTGGCCTCATTTGCATAGCTAACCTGCCCGCCAACAAAGACATCAGAGGCGCCGGGGATTTCGGTCAGCACAGCCGCAATCAAACCGCCAGTGCAGGATTCTGCCGTTATTAACGTTACTGATTTCTCACGCGCCAGAGCAATGACCTCTTCCGCCAACGCTATGTCGTCGTCTGTGAACATCAGACAAAGGTTCTCAGATACTCGAGCAGAAGGAAAGTCAGGACAGCATATATCGCTGCGAAAATGTCGTCCACCATCACGCCGAGCCCGGTCTTCAGGTTGCGGTCCGCCCAGGAAACCGGCCATAATTTGGTGATGTCAAACAGACGAAACAGGATGAAACCCAGCGCATACTGGTAGACGCCAAAGCCAAGGAATGACAGGGTGAGCCACTGACCCGCAACCTCATCAATCACAACTTCCTTGGGATCACCGGTGCGCTCAAATTCGCGCATGTAGTTGTTGGAAACATAAATACCAACGAAGAACAGCGCGACAGACGCGATAAACAAGGTGAGGTCACCGGTAAAATAGTGGATCAACGCAGCAAACGGCATAGCTGCCAGCGAGCCGATGGTGCCTGGCGCTTTCGACACCAGCCCCACCCCAAGCCACGTTGCCGTCAGGCCGTAGGGGTCTCGCAAAATTTTAGCGCGTGGTAGGTATTCTGTCATAGGTAACGCGTATACTATTTCGGAATCATGATAGATGCAACGGCTTCTGATGCAATTCCTTCACGCCGCCCGGTGAAGCCCAGCTTTTCCGTCGTCGTCGCCTTCAGATTCACACGGTTTTTCTCAATGCCCAGCATCCCGGCCATGCGCAGCACCATCTCACTGCGGTATTTGCTGATATGCGGCGCCTCACAGATGAGTGTGACATCAATGTTGTTGATGTTACCTCCCATTTGCGCCAGTAGCTTACACACTTCTGTTACGAAAAAAGATGAATCTTTTCCTCTAAATTCCTGATTTGAAGGCGGAAAATGCTGACCAATATCACCGCGCCCCATCGCACCGAGCAGCGCATCGACGATGGCATGCAGCACCACATCAGCATCGGAATGCCCCTGCAGCTGTTGAGTATGCGGAATATCCATACCCGCCAGCCGGATGGTGCGTTCCTCACGCGGGGTGGCGGGGTCGTGATCGATCAGCGCGTGAACATCGTAACCGATGCCGGTACGCACTTCCATGCCCATATCAACCATCAGGCGCGCCTGATGCCAGTCATGCGAGGTGGTGAGCTTCATGTTGCGCACATCGCCTTCCACCCATTCGACACTGCCGCCTGTTTGCTCAATCAGCGCAGCATCATCGGTATAATCATTGCCTTTAAATGATTGATGTGCCGACAGAATTTGTTTGAAATCAAAACCCTGCGGCGTCTGCACCGCCACCAGATTTTCACGGTCAACGGTCTGCTGCACCTCACTGTCATCCACCTGCTTGAGCGTATCCGTCACACGAACCGCCGGGATGATGCATTTGTTTTGTGATAATTTTGCCGTCACGCGCTCGATCAGCGGATAGCTGGCGAACGGGCGCACGGCATCGTGGATCAGGACATAATCCGGGCATTGTCCTTCCATCGCCAGCAGTCCGGCACGTACGGAATCCTGACGGGTCGCGCCACCTTCCACCACCCCGCGCATGGCCAGCGTGCCGCAGCTATCCTCGAACATCTGGCGGTGATCCGGGTGAATGACGACCCAGACATCCTCAATAAAGTCGCAGGCCATGAAGGCACGTATGGTGCGCGAAATGACCGTTAACCCACCGAGATTCCAGTATTGTTTTGGCACACGCCCCCCCATGCGCTCGCCGACGCCTCCGGCAACAATCAGGGCAGCAATCTTGGAACTTGTCATTTTTCTCCTATCCCGCTAAAAGGGCGCGCATGTTGCCACTGTGGTTAGCATAGGATAGAATGCGGCGTAAACCACTAATTTGAACGATAATTGACCCGGAACCATGACAATAACGCGTAACCTTGAGCCTATACGGATCGGATCGATCACCTTGAGTGATCCGGTTGTGCTCGCGCCGATGACCGGCGTGTCCGACCTGCCGTTTCGCCGGCTGGTGTCACGCTATGGCGTGGGGATGGTGGTGTCGGAGATGATCGCCTCGCGCGCGATGGTGCTGCAAACCAAGAACAGCCTGCGGATGGCGCAGCATGACGCGCTGGAGAACCCGCGCACGGTACAGCTGGCCGGTTGCGACCCGGATATTATGGCGGAGGCCGCCAAGCTGAATGAGGATATGGGCGCGGATATTATCGATATCAATTTCGGCTGCCCGGTAAAGAAAGTGGTGAATTCCTATGCCGGTTCTGCTCTCATGAAGGATGAGCTTCTTGCCGGTAAGATTCTGGAATCGGTAGCAAAAGCAGTGAGTATTCCGGTGACGCTGAAGATGCGTATGGGCTGGGATCACCAGTCACTGAACGCGCCGACACTGGCGAAGATGGCGGAAGATGCCGGGATTCAGATGATTACCGTGCATGGGCGCACGCGCTGTCAGATGTATAAAGGCGCGGCGGACTGGGGCTTTATCCGCCAGGTGAAGGACGCGATTCGCCTGCCGGTGGTGGTCAATGGCGACATCACCACGTTTGAGGATGTCGATCGCGCGCTGGACGAGTCCGGCGCCGACGGGGTGATGATCGGACGCGGCACCTATGGCCGCCCGTGGTTCCCGGCACAGGTGGCGGCGTATCTGCGTGACGGCAGCCACATTTCCGACCCATCACTTGAAGAAAAAAGAGCAGTAATTTTAGAGCATTATGAAGATATACTAAAGCTTTACGGTAAGCAGAATGGGGTGATGGTCGCACGCAAGCATGTGGGCTGGTACTCCGCCGGGCTGTCCGAATCGGCCAGCTTCCGTCATCAGCTCAATACGATTGGGGATGCCGGGGAAGCGATGCAGCATATCGACATGTATTTCGACCAGTTGCTCGAGCGTCCGCTTGAGGCCGCCGCCTAAGCCGCCCGCCAGCCATGTTTGCCGAACATATTCCCCTCAGCCTGATGATGATTGACGGGGACGCCGTCATTCAGGAGTGCAATTACCATCTGGAGGCCCTGCTCGGCAAACGCCGTAGCGAAGTGGTGGGTACAGCACTCAAAGACCATGTTTCCGCCGGAAGCGACCTGTTCCAACTGATTCGCGATGCGATGGATCACGGTATCGTGATGAAGGCCTATGACCATGACATCCATCTGGCGCAGGGGCCGACTATCCGCGCACATCTCTATCTGTCGCCGGTGTGGGACAATGACACGTATGAGCATGTGTGGGTGGCGATCGACCCAATCAAGGGCTTTGACCGCATTGAGCGACAACTGGCGCAGAATAACATGACGCGGCGCGCCGGGCTGATGGCGGCAATGCTGGCGCATGAGGTGAAGAACCCGCTGGCGGGGATTCGCGGAGCCTCGCAACTGCTGATGGGCGAGCTGGAAGCAGACAGCAATGACGAATCGCTGCGGCTGGCGCAGTTGATTATCAACGAGGTCGACCGGATTTCAACCACGCTCGGCAAGGTGGAATTCCTGACCGAACCACCCGATCAGCAGCAGGAAGCGGTGAATATCCATGAAATCCTGCATTATGTGCAGTCGGTGCTCGACCCGTCACTGGCGCAGCGCGTGACGTTTGTGGAATCCTTTGATCCGTCGATCCCGGAAGTGATGGGCAGCCGCGATTCGCTGATCCAGCTGTTTCTGAATCTGGTGAAGAACGCCGCCGAAGCGCTGCAAGACACGCCGGAGGCGACGATTACGCTCGGGACGGCCTATCGCCACGATTTTCACCTGCGTATCAAAGGGCAGACGCGGCTGCCGATCCATATCACCATCAGTGACAATGGCCCTGGCATCCCCGAAGAGCTGCAGGATACGCTGTTCGATCCGTTCGTCAGCACCAAGCAGGACGGGCACGGGCTGGGGCTGGCGATTGCCGCCAAGATTGCCAGCGACCATAAGGGGCTGCTGGAGCTGGCAGAGAGTCATCCCGGCAACACCCGCTTTTCGGTGATGCTTCCCGCATCGGCTTCCGCATAGGTTTGGGTTGCATCGCCCGATTTTCGCGGTTAGTCTGCCTAAAAAATAGGCAATAATAATATGACTGATACGGCAAGCGCATCCGCACCGCTTATTCTGCTGGCTGACGACGACGACAGCATCTGCACGGTTATCCGGCAGGCGCTGAAGAAGCGTGGCCTACGGGTGGAGGTGGTGCATAACGGCGACGACCTGACTGAACGTGTGAGCGAGGGTCAGGGCGATCTGGTGATTACCGACGTGATGATGCCGGGCATGGGCGGGCTGGACGCGCTGAGCGCCATCCGCGAAGAGCGGCCTGACCTGCCGGTGATCGTGATTAGCGCGCAAAGCACGTTGATGACCGCCGTGCAGGCGACCGAGCGCGGTGCCAATGAGTATTTCCCGAAACCGTTTGACCTGCATCAACTGGCGGATTGTGTGGAGCATCTGCTGCCGGAGAGCCGCCTGAGCCATGATGATAAGGCGCAGACCGAGGCGATGACCGATGATCTAATCGGGACATCGGCGGCGATGCAGACGGTCTACCGCGCCCTCGCCCGGCTGACAAAGGTGGATTTGACGGTGCTGCTGGAGGGCGAGTCCGGCACCGGGAAGGAAGTGATTGCCCGCAAGCTGCACGACCTCAGCCCGCGCAAGGACAAGCCATTCGTGGCACTGAATATGGCGGCGATCCCGCGTGATCTGGTGGAGAGCGAGCTGTTTGGCCATGAGAAAGGCGCCTTCACCGGCGCCAATGCCCGGATGAAAGGGAAATTCGCGCAGGCTGAGGGCGGGACGTTGTTCCTCGACGAGATCGGCGATATGCCGCTCGATGCCCAGACCAAGCTGTTGCGCGTGCTGCAGGAAGGCGAATATACGCCAATCGGCAGCAGCATCTCACACAAAACCGATGTGCGGATTGTGTGCGCGACCCATCATGATTTGCAGGAAGCTTGCGATAAAGGGCGTTTCCGCGAGGATTTGTTCTATCGGCTGCATGTGATGCCGATCCTGATTCCGCCTCTGCGCGAGCGTAAGGACGATATTCCGGCGCTGGCACAGTATTTCCTGCAGGCCGCCGCCCAAAAAGGGCTGGGTGAAAAGCGTATCAGCACCCCGGCGATGGAAATGCTCACCGCTTATGACTGGCCGGGCAACGTGCGTGAGCTGGAGAATGTGATTTACCGCCTGTGCGTGCTGTCCGCCGAGGACACCATCCAGCCGGAAGTGGTGGCAGGGATTCTCAGCACCAAACAGATGCACCAGAAGCAGCGTGGCGGTAACTCCGAGAGTTTCCAACAACTGGCGCACCGGATGATTAAACAGTATTTCGATACGCATAAGCCGTCCCTGCCGCCGCAGGGGGTGCATAGCCGCTTTATCCGGCTGACCGAGATTCCACTGATTACGCTGGCACTGCAGGCCACCGGCGGCAACCAGATTCAGGCGGCGCAACTGCTCGGCATCAACCGCAATACGCTGCGTAAGAAGATCAAGGAACTGAACATCACACTGGAGAAGAATGTCAGCAACCCAATGAAGGAGGCAAGCTAGCATGGCGACACCGCACGCGATTGCCCACCCGATCAGCAGCCAGAACGCCTCCGATCGACTGCAGGAATGGGTGCGCCCACGCAGCCGGCTGGCCAACCGCCTGTCGCTGGCGCTGTTCGTGCTGGTAATTATCTCGGTGACGGGGACGTATATTACGCTGAGCCGTACCGCTGAGCCACTGGCCGCCGATTCCGGCACGGTGCAATTACTGACGGCAACCAACCTGATTCTGGTGGCCGGGCTGATCGTGATTATCGGCTATCGCCTGCTCCGGCTGTGGTCGGCGCTGAAGGAAGGCACGATCGGCTCACAACTGCAGACGCGCGTGATCACGGTGTTCAGTATCGTGACCATTATGCCGACGATCGTGGTGTCGATCTTTACCGCTATTCTGCTGAATTACGGGATCAAGTCATGGTTCGACGAACGGGTGAGTACGGCACTGGAAGAATCAGTGGCGGTGGCGGAAGCCTATCTGGAAGAGCATAAGGATACGATCCGTGCCGATGCGCTGGCGATGGCCAATGACATCCAGCGTGAACTGCACACGGCGCCGTATAATCCGCTGGTGTTCAATAATATCGTCAATGGGCAGGCGATTCTGCGCTCGCTGACGGACGCACTGGTGATCCAGAAAGGCCGGGTGATCGGCCGCTCCCGCCTGAGTTTCGCGGTGACGATGGATATTCCCGACTCGCAGCGGATGATCGCGCAGCAGGGCGAAGTGGTGGTCAGTAGCGACGAAGATAAGATTACCGCGCTGACGCTGGTGGATAAGCCGAGCGACACCTATCTGATGATCAGCCGGTTCGTGGACGGCAAAGTGCTGAGCCATATGGAGCGCTCACAGGGAGCGGTGCATGAATACCGGACGCTGAAGAAACAGATTGCCGAGTTGCAGATTCAGTTCATCATCGTGTTCGTGGTGGTGGCCGTCCTGCTGCTACTAACCTCGATCTGGTACGGGATGGTGTTTGCCTCCAAGATGATCAGCCCCCTCTCCCGCCTGATTCGTGCGACCGAGCGGGTGCGCGCCGGGGACTTTTCCATCCGGGTGGAAGCCGGGAAGGAAGATACCGAGATCGGCATGCTGACCCAGCGCTTCAACCGGATGACCGAGCAATTGCAGGCGCAACGCCGCGATCTGACGCTGGCAACGCGGACGATGGATGCACGGCGGCGCTTCACCGAAGCGGTGCTGGAAGGTGCGTCCGCCGGGGTGATGGCGCTCGACCCCAATCAGAAGATCACGTTGTATAACCGCTCGGCGACGCAATTGCTCGATCTGGAGTATGATGGGGATATTGAAGGCACGCGGATCACAGAGATCATGCCGGAACTGACACCGATCCTGCAGGAAGCAACCGAGAAGCCACATGTGTTGCATCAGGGCGATGTGATGCACACGATCGACACACGCACGCTGACACTGCATGCGCGGGTGACGACGCAGATGCAGGGCGAGAAGATCGAAGGCTATATTGTGACGTTTGACGATATATCGCCACTGGTGAGCGCTCAGCGCCGGGCAGCATGGTCGGATGTGGCGCGCCGGATCGCCCATGAAATCAAAAACCCGCTGACCCCGATCCAGCTTTCGACCGAGCGGCTGCGCAAAAAGTATCTGCCGGAAGATAAAGACGATCAGGTGCCGTTTAACAAATATCTCGACACGATCAGCCGCCATGCCGGGGATATCGGCAATATGGTAGAGGAATTCGTCTCGTTCGCACGCATGCCGCAGCCGAAATTCCAGAAAGAGAATATCGTGGAACTTATTAGCCATGCGGTGTTTTCCGCGCAGACGACCTACAGTGATATTACACTGACCATGCATGGCGGAGAACAGCCAGTGGAGGTTATTTGTGACGAACGTCAGATCAGCCAGATTTTCACCAACCTGCTGAAGAACGCCGCCGAAGCGCTGGAACGACGCGAAGGCAGCGATATCCCGAAAGGCTGCATCGACGTACG
>JAUIJX010000030.1 GCA_030430795.1 Alphaproteobacteria bacterium
TGGTGCCGACGGATCGGGCTCCACCTTCTCCCGCAATTGAGAGACATACACACGCAGATATTGCATATCATCGCTATGCGCCGGCCCCCATACATCACGCAGCAATTGTTTATGCGTCAGCATCTTGCCCTTATTGACCAGAAAATAACGCAGCAAATCATATTCTTTCGGGGTGAGGGAAATCTTTTCATCTCCGATAAACACCTCATGACGCACCAGATCCATGCGGATGGCACCGTTCTCGATCATCGGCTCTCCAGCTTCCTTGGTCACTGACTTACGCAGACTGGCATGCATCCGTGCCAGCAATACATCCGGGTTAAACGGCTTAATCACATAATCGTCAGCACCCAGTTCAAACGCCTGAATGATTTCATCGTCGGCATCACGCACCGAACACACGATGATGGGTAATTGCGACCAACTACGCACCCCTTCAATCACTTCCTTGCCGTCAATATCCGGCAGCCCGAGATCAAGCAGCATCAGTTCCGGCTTCAGCGTACTGGCCAGACGCACTGCCTCACTCCCATTATCGCACTCTTCTGTCTTAAAACCCGCTGCTTCCAGCGTAATCTTGAGCATTTTTCGGATCGCTGGCTCGTCATCGACGATCAGCACCGTATTTTTCTTCTCTTGCATGGTAATAGTCTCCTTACCCACGGTTTTATCTGCCGCCACATCAAAAAACCATAAGTATTTGCTCTTAATACAATATTTATATTCTTCGCTGCTCCTCCATCTATTTTCTTGATGCAATCGCTGCCAGAGTATGCCTGTAAGTTCGAAAGGCTTGCCAACATTATGACTAACAATACCAAAGGAGGTATGTCATGAAAATGTCTAAACTTATGAGTACGGTAGCTGTCGGTGCGATGCTGGTAGCAAGTGTATCACAAGCAAGCGAAGTGAACCGTCAGGAATATGCAGCGGTCGACCTGATTCCCTACGTAACAGGTGGTATCGGTGCGACGGAGCGCGAAGAAATGCATGCCATTGAGCCGAATTATAACTTCCGTCTCGAAATGGCGACTGCCAGTGGTCACTACATCGGTAATGCCGACGTAGAGATTCGCGACGCCAATGGTGACGTCATGTTGCAAACCAAAGCAGATGGCCCGTTGCTGTTCGCGGATCTGGACCCGGGGAAATACTCACTGAACGTAACGCGAAACGGTGAGCTGAAGATGAAAAACTTCAGCATTAGCAAGGCGTCTAAACGTAATGTCTTGCTGCTGTGGAACGACGCGTACAGTAGTTAGAACCACTCCTACCAACTACCACGTAGATGAAAGAGCAGGCCATTCCCCCGGCCTGCTCTTTTTAATTGTCAGAACCAGCGCTTCCATTTGAAGAAGATGATTTGCATCACGATAATCAGCAGCAGCATACCACTGAACACCCAGAATGCCTGCGCATATTCCGCACCGGGAATCCCCGGCACATTGATGCCAAGCAACCCGGTCAGAAACCCAAGTGGCAGGAAGATCGCCGCCACCACTGACAGCACATACATATTCCGGTTCAGCCGATCCGCCAGTGCATTGGCCAGTTCGTCCTTCACGATCTGCGCCCGTTCACGAATCGCATCGAGGTCTTCTACGTAGCGTAGCAAGCGGTTCTGCTGCTCGCGCAGATGCCTGAGATGCTCACTCTCCAACCACTGCATGCCGCTTTCCTCCAATTGCGTAATCGCCTCCCGCTGCGGCGAAATATAACGCCGGAGCAAAATCGCCCGTTTGCGAATATCGATAATCGGCTGCCGTTCACTGGCATCCGGTGACTCAATGATTTTTTCCTCAATCGCGTCAGTCGCATCATCCAACGCTGCCAGCGTCGGCTCCATTCGTTCGGACAGACGGCTAATCAGGCACACCAGAAAATCACCGTTATTTTTCGGCCCCACACCTTCCTGCAAACTGTCACAAATATCGCTTACAGCCTTCAGTTTCCGCTTACCCATACTGATAATGCGGTGGGCATCGCACCACAGGCGAATCGACACCATATCTTCCGGATCCGACGACTCATTCAGATTCACTCCGCGCAGGATCAGCAACACTCCGTCCTTATGTTCCAGCAGACGCGGACGCGTTTCTTCCACCAGTAGCGCATCCAGAATCAGATCATCCAGATACGCCACCTGTTCCCGTAACCATTGCCGCGTCTCCGGGTGGTTGGCATCCAGATGCACCCACGCCAGCGCATCCGAGCGCAACTGTGCGGTAATATCATCGCCGGAAAGCACTGCCCCGCTACCCTTGCCGTCAATCGAGCGGGCGTGCAATATCCACGGGTTACTTGTCATCACCATCCTTATCACCACGCAGATCAATCGGGCCTTTGATATGCACATCCTGTTGCGGGAACGGAATCTCGATACCTTCCTCGTGGAAGCGATCCCAGATCGTATGCATCACATCGCTCTGCGGCCCCCACTTCCCGGTTATCTCGACATCGCCCACCCAGAAGGTCATCAGGAAATTCACCGAGCTGTCGCCAAACTCACGCAGATAGACTTTCGGCTCCGGGTCTTCCATGCATTCCGGGTGGCCTTTCGCCGCTTCCAGTAGAATGCCTTCCACCTGTTTGAGGTCGCTGGCATACGATACGCCCACCGCCACTTCAATCCGCCCGGTGCGGTTGCTCTGTGTCAGGTTGGCCACGCGCGAGGTAATGAAATCCTCGTTCGGCACCACCACTTCTTTCCCATCAAACGTTTCAATCACGCTGGAGCGCGCACCCATGCGCCGCATGAATCCGTACAGCCCGTCATCCATCTCCAGCAGATTGCCGATGGTGATGGAACGCTCGGTCAGCAAAATAATCCCGCTGATAAAGTTAGAAGCGATCTTCTGCAGACCAAACCCAAGACCGACACCAAGCGCCCCGGAGAACACCGCCAGCGCCGTCAGGTCGATACCGATCATGTCGAGCAACATCACGAACAGAAGGAAATAGAGCGCGATCTGGAACAGTTTCACTAACAATTCGCGCGTGGAAATATTCAAATGCTTGCGCATGCGGATATAGGATTCACCGGCACTGCTCAACACCTTGCCGAGCCAGATCAGCACGCTGGCCACCAGCAACCCTTTCAGCACTTTATAGACGGTAATATCCACCTCACCGACACTGAAGCCGATACTGTCGAGATATTCAGTCACCGGCAGCAACAGCCCGAACAGCCGCAACACCGCCGCTGGCAGCAGAATCCACAACGCCGTCGTACGCACCAGCGGATGCGTCACATACGCTTTCAGCAAAACCCATAGCAGCCACACCCAGGACACACGCTCCGCCGCGCCCAGCAGCTCCACCGGCTGCTTCCAGTGCTGCATCCCGTAGGAAGCCAGCGTCAGGAAAATCAATGCCAGAACCGGAGAAATCAACCGCCCGGTACGCGCCAGCAGCCATCTGCCTGTTCCTTTGCGGCAGGCTTCTTTTTGCTGTCGGAAGAACGGGATACGTCGCCGGATCAACCAGCCGGCCATATAGGCAACCGTCACGCAGACCGCAATGATACTGGCCTGCGTGTAGGTGTCGATGCTGGTCAGCCAGACATAGCCTTCCTTCATAGCCGTATCCAGCCAGCCAGCGGTCTGGTCCAGCACTTTATCATACTCCACGTCAAGATTGAGCAGGTCGGGAGAATCTGCTTTTTGGGTCATATTACTCATGCGCCTGACCATAGCGAACCTGCGCAGATTTTTCCATCGCTATTGGAACAAAACCTTCAAAAAAACGACTAAATCGATAGTGCCGCCGCATGCGCATGCGAGGACGGCATAACCCGCTCTGCAAAATGCTCCGGCGCGCGCACAAGCTGCCCGAACGGAATGGTGACTTCGGGCTGCCCACCGCGTCGCACTTGCAGGAAAAATTTGGTCGGCCCGTCATGCTCCGGCGTCACGTGAAACGTCAGCGCCCCGTCACCGCGGTCACTATCGAGGCGCGGCTCCGCGCCCATCGGATGACAATGAATGAAATGCTCGGCATTCCCGGTAAAACCAACCAGATGCGCATAGGCACCCATCACCGGTGCGAGGTCGGGAACAACCCGCCTCTGCTGATCCGAGACCGTCACGCGTAACATGGAGTCTTGCCCCGCCCGCAGCGGTGGAGCAGCCTCGATATGCACCTGCAAACCGCCTGCTTCCACATGCTGCGTGTGCCGTATGACAGATGGCAGCGAAGGCGATGTACGCAGCGAAGATAGCGGTGTCTGCATCTGCACATTCGCCACATCACCAATGGCTTTATAGTCGTGCCAGGCGGTATAAGCGTGATTGGTCTGTGGCGTGAACTGGCATAAAAATAACCCGGATTCCGGATCATAGGACGGGTGCAGGTGATGATAGTCATTGAGTGACTGATCTACCACCATCGTATGCAATTTCTTTGTGTGCGTAGTCTCCAGCTCATCGGCGGAAAGCGGCTGACCAGTCACCTTGTCAATGACCTGAAATGCTAGCGTCACCGGCTGCCCGCTAACCACAGGATCGGCATGCACCAACCGGATATCAGCACGCGCGCCGCCATCGCTCACGGCATGCATCGCATGCGAGGCCAACGATGGATCATCACCACTTTTGTCGAAAAACAGTCCGGAAAATAACGGCGCGATCAAGCCACCGCAGGTCACCACATGCGGAATCAGCATCGCCGCCAGCGATGTTCCGGCAGACGCAGCATGCCCCATCAGCGGTGCACCGATCGTCTCATGCAACTTCAGCACAGTAGGCACCAGCAGCTCATTGCCGCCAAACGCAAACGCCAGCGCGGTGATGCCAAGACTGAGCGTTCCCAGAATCTGCGGCATCGCGACCAGCACACTGGTGGTCAGCGCCGCCCCGCGCACCACCTTACTCCACAACCCTGCAATCTCCGGGTTTTCGCTCTTCTCCATTTTATTGGCCAGCCACATGCCACCGAAAGCCAACACCCCGACCGTCGCCAGACTCGCCAGCGCCCCGGCGGTGACCGACATGCCTAACATCGGGATCGCAATCTCTGCCGATGAGGTCAGGATCGGCCCGGCCAGTGGAATACCGGCAATCGCTTCCGTTATGCTGCCAGCCAGCCCGGTCCCGTAAAATGTGCCGCCAGCGGCTTCCAGCTCTGCCGTACTCGCAAGCGTCTGTCCCTCCAGCTGATGCGCCCAGATAGAAGTCTGCGTGTAACTACCAACCCCAAAAAGCGGGAGAATATAAGGGGTCAACACCAGCCCGGAAAGCGTGCCGACACCGCCCAGCACCCATGGGTTTAAATGTGCGGAATGGTTACTATGTTGAGAATGCGCCTGGGCATCAGGCATAACGGCCTGCTCCGGATGACCGAACCGCAGGCACTACATCACTGACAGTCATGCCTGAATGGCATTGCTTTGCTTCATCCAGACTTTCCACAATACTTACCTTGCCATTTTCATCCACAATGACAACTTCCGGCCCCGGCTCCGTCAGCCCGTATTTTCTAGGGTCTATGCTGGTTTGCTCGCCCGGCAGACTATCGTAATTCCCAAAAAGCCCCGGAGGAAACCCCTGAATTTGTTCTTCAAAACTGAAATACTGCAGCGGCACCCCGTATTCCTTGGCAATCTGCTCGGCAATGATATGCGTTTGCGTCGCCCCACACCCAGACCACGCCATGTAATAAACCGCTACCGGCTTCGCGTCGCTGCATTGCGCCGCGACCACCGGTTCGGCAGCGGCAGTCGCTGCATTGAGAACGTCTTGAGGAATAGCCGTTTTGTCGCCCATATAAAGTTCTTTCCAGCTTTCAGTGAGGATACAACCACCGATATGCCAGAAATCTATGACGGTTTCATGACAAAACGGGAATTTTTCAACTTACACGAAATCAGTCGCAAGCATGCAATTACATACGCTTAATAATCTCAATAATAAAATAGGCGATGACCTCAATGATTGCAAAAGCCACTAACCAAAGCTTATGCTTTCGGTATTCCTCATAATCAGGATATTCCCATCTGTCTTTACATACGGCACGAATCTTAAAATCAAGATGAGACGCCTGCATCATAATCAATGCCAACGGCACGGATATATAAGACAATTCAAGAATGAAAATTATGAACCATACAGAACCTGTCTCTTCACTGGAAGGATTCAGCGTTATCATGACGATCAACGTAAAAATCAGGGCTGCAAGTAAAAGAAATGGCCATCCGTGCTTTGACAGTGGTGGAGGCTGTCTTGGATCAAAAACAAAAAATGGCTCTGCGCCTGCTTTCAACTCATTCATGGCACGCAACGGCACATATATCGCCGAGATGTAGGCAACAGCTAGTATCGTTACTGTGTGGACGACAAAACGCGAAACCGTTTTAGATTGTTGCTCGTCATACACAAACCAATCGTTAGAAAACACATACAACAGCACTCCTCCAACAGCCAACCATGCCAGCCGGAGCCACATCTCATTTTTTGTCATATAAAACAGTTTATCATCTTCTAAGAACTTGGATTGAATGCTGTCTTTGGTAAGTTGCAGATCAGCGGCATTCGATGCGACGTAAAGATCAAACCCTAGGCAGAGCACTACTGCCATCGCAACCATCCACCATTCTGGCAGAATCAACCAATAAATAGGAATACCCCACAAACTGACCATAAACCGCCGCGGCAACTCTGCAAAATAAAAGGCCTTGGCATACCAGTTCATCATCTACACGAAATCACCGGCGGTCAGATCTATCAACCCGGTCAGCTCGACCTGATAATTGACAAAGCCATTGATGGTATCCAG
The DNA here is from genome assembly GCA_030430795.1 of Alphaproteobacteria bacterium. Classification (GTDB taxonomy): domain Bacteria; phylum Pseudomonadota; class Alphaproteobacteria; order Rickettsiales; family UBA998; genus JAUIJX01. The sequence continues at coordinate 6,772 of JAUIJX010000030.1, forward strand.
CTCCACGATCGTGTTGCCGCCATCGTGAAAATAGTGAATCTCCGCCACCCCGGCCGTGAACGGATTCATACCGATAAACACAGCACCCGGCGCATACGAGGTGAAGTCGATCATGTCACCCTCCGCTTGCGAGAAATCAGTAATCACATCGCGCTTACCCGCCCCGACCGCACTGTAGAACTGCCCGAAAACAAACATATCCGCCCCGGCACCGCCGCTCACCGTATCGAACCACGAGCCGGGATCAATCGTATCGTCGCCATTGCCGCCGAAAATGGTATCGCTGCCTGCTTCGCCAAACAGCAGATCGTCCTGATTATACCCGTCAATCCGGTCATGCCCTGCGCCGCCATAGACCGTATCGTCGGCGCTTCCGGCATAAAGCGAATCATTGCCATCACCGCCAAGGATACTGTCGCGATGCGCCCAGCCCAGAATGGTATCGCCACCGGCGCCGCCATCCATCGTGTTGGTGCCGGAAAATCCGGACAGAAAATCATCCCCGTCGCCGCCGGACAGAAAATCATCACCCTCCCCGCCTTCGAGCGTATCGTTGCCATCGCCGCCTTCAATACTGTCGGCTCCGCGCATACCCTCAATCACATTATCCGCGTCGTTTCCCGTCACCGTGTCATCGCCGTCACCGAGATAGGCGTGCTCAATCACACTGCTGCTATCGATGGTCAGGCTCGCGCCATCCACCGTACTCAGGCTGCCCGGCGTCAGGTTCAGAACGCTCGCACTGGCAATCGCCGCCAGATTGATCGTATCGTTGCCGCCACCGTCCATCAGCAACCCGCGCGACGCATCTGCTGCCTTCATATCGGCAAATTCATCGGTATAGATATAGGTGTCGTCATCGGACGCATCGTCACCGTAAAACCGCAGGCTCCAGCCATCGAGTGTCCCGGAATAACCACTGCGCACATCCTTGACCGTCAGCACCCAATCCCCCGCCGTTTCTTCACCCCAGAAAGCGTTGGAACCCAGTGTAAAATGGATATCATCCAGCGAACTACCTGAAAATCCGCCGGTATAGCCCGGCCGGTTGACCAGCGTACTGACCATGCCCGACGGTGACGTCAGCGTCACAATCACATCACCGATGCGGTTATGGTCGATATCGATATCCAGCTCAATGCGGTCAATCGTCAGCTCCGCCTCCGGCGTGACTGTCAGCGTGCGCGACACCCCGGTCGTATTGTTATTCGGGATGGAAACACTAGCCGTATCCGTCCCGCCATCCACCATATCCCGGTTAGCGTAGGTACTGACCGACTGCCACGTCTCCGCCAGCCGCACCGCCGCATAGGCATCCACCAGCCCGAACCCGTAATTATGGTTGAAATGCAGCCCGCCGCCATTCCAGTTCCCGGCACCATTGGTCTGCCAGTCCGCATCGCCCGGATCGCTGTTGCGCGAGCTATAGGCCAGAATCTCCTGCACATCGCGGTAGCCAAGCCCCGGATTCGCCTCCAGCATCAGCGCCACCACCCCGGACACCGCCGGTGCGGAATAAGACGTTCCGGCCAGCCCGGTGACGTAGTCACCATAAATATAACCGTCGCTGCCGGTGCGGTCGGTTGAAGCCATGCGAATCCCCGGCGCTGACGTCAGCAACGTCGCGCCCGGCGTACTGAAATAGGTATATTCCCCACCCTCATCGGTCGCCGCCACCGCGATCACATACTGCGAATTATCAATAGAATGGTAATTGGTATTCTGCCCGGACGTGCGACCATTACCGCCAGAAAACACCACATTCGCGCCCAGACCGCCGCGCCCAAGTTCAGCCAGATCCTCAATCGCCGCACCCATTAGCGGCAGCGTGGTGTCGAAATTATCCTGAAAAAAACTGCCAAACCCCCAGCTATTGTTGGACACATCCACCCCGGCAGCCAATTGCCGGACATAGAGTGAGGCAAAGTCGTAATCACTCAGACTGACGGAGAATGGCAGGCGGAAATTGGCCAGATCAGCGCCATACGCCACCCCGGTCACCCCGATCCCGTTATCGCCAACCCCGGCCGCAATCCCGCCGGTGGTGGTGCCGTGGTTATCCGACGTGCTCCGTGGCATACCGTCACCCGTGCCCGTCTGCACGTCAAAATCAATCGCCGTATTATAATTGGCAGCGAGATCGGGATGCGTATATTGCATGCCGTCATCAACGAAACCAATCGTCACCCCGTTCCCCTGATAATCCTCCCATACCTCTTGCACATGCAGGCCAAACGGCTCAAACAAATGCCACTGATCGTCGAAATACGGATCATCTGGTGTCACCGCCTGCGGCTCGGAAGGCTGATCGTGCGAAATCGCACTCAACGTATAATAGGGACGCCCATGTGCATCGAACAGCAGCCGCAGCGTCGACAGCGCTTCATTTTCAAACACCTGAGAGAGAATATCGTTCAGGGAAACCATCGCCAGACACCCCATATATAGTATGACCTGACCTACGCATACCATATCTGGCGATAAATGCCAGTGCTCAATACGCGGCAAAGCACATAGAAAATAGTGTGATGTTCTGGGAGGGAGGAGATGGCTCCCCGGGCCGGATTCGAACCAGCGACCGATCGGTTAACAGCCGATTGCTCTACCACTGAGCTACCGAGGAACACGTGGAAAAATTGTGTAGACGTTGTTACACAAAGCCTTTTCGGATTGCAACCCTTTTTCGCACATCTTTCGTGCGTGTTGGCACGATCATGAATAATCAGTCGCTTACCCGGTAAAAAGCCACAAGAGCCATTCACCACACAAGGCCAATATAACTATATATTTCAAACTATTTAGGAGCCGCCGCCCGCCGCAGCCTGTCATTGATCGCCACCCCGATCCCGCGCTCGGGAATCGACATCACCGCGATGCGCTCGCACCCCATCGCATCCAGCCGGCGCAAATAGTCATAGAGATGATACGCCGCTTCCGCCAGATCGCCGGATGGGCTGAGGTTCAAGGCATGATCCGCATCCGTCACCGCCCCTGCCATCGCCTCCCCGAAACCGAGCAGCGCCTCGCCGTCTTCCTGACGCTCTGCCAACAGCCGCACTTTGGTTGTCGGTGCATAATGGCTGGCCAGCATTCCCGGTGCTTTGATTTCTCCCGTCACCGCAGCATCTAACGTCACACCGGTGGCAGACTGAATATCATCCGCCGTCAATGTCCCGTGGCGCAGCATCGTTGGCTTAACGCCCGTACAATCAATAATCGTGGATTCCACGCCTTTGGCGGTCGGGCCACCATCGATAATCATGCCGATACGCTCGTCATCTGCTGGAAATTCTTCCAGCACATGTGCAGCGGAAGTGGGGCTGATCCGCCCGGAGCGGTTAGCGCTGGGCGCCGCCACACCTCGCCCAAAACATCCAATAATATCAAGCGCTAAATGGTTCCCCGGACAACGGATAGCTATTGTAGCCATTTTTGCACTAACCAACTCGGATATATGACTATTATTTTTTGCTGGCAACACCAGCGTCAATGCACCCGGCCAGAAGCGTTTTGCCAGCAGCCTTGCCGAATCGTTAAACACTGCGTACCTCTCCGCCATCGCCACCCCATTCACATGCACGATCAGTGGATTATGCGACGGCCGCACCTTCACATCATAGATAGCCTGAACCGCGTCGGTCGACTCAGCATCCGCGCCCAGCCCATAGACCGTCTCAGTCGGGAACACCACCAGCTTGCCAGCCGCCAGCAACGCCGCCGCTTCCCGGCAACTCTCTTCAGTCGCTGGACACACGTTAATTTGCTGTTTATTAACCATAAATCATCAAATAGCTATTCTGGACATCTACACAGAGAATCCAGCATTTTCCTACATAAACCAGCGCCATCACCATCGACGCCACCAGCATACTAGGCATTCGCCAGCAAATGTATATGAAAACTATGAAGAATGTGGGGTACGGTAAAAATTCTCGCAGGAATTGACAATATATAGTTGCTCAGTATATCCTATAGACTATATATCGTATGCTGGTCAGCGCATCTATGTAGGGGGATCGTCAGTCAATGTACCAGAAAGTCATTACCATTGCTCAGCAGAAAGGCGGCGCGGGAAAAACCACCCTCGCGGCACATCTGTCTGTCGCTCTGGCACAGAAAGGACTTCAGGTCGCGATGATTGATATCGACCCGCAGGGCAGCCTGACCGAATGGTATAAAATTCGTGAGGAGCATTTCGGTGAGGAACATACAGGCCTCCATTTCTTCTCACTTTCCGGATGGTCGCTCGGAACTGAGGTCTCAAGGTTACGTCGTACCCACGATATCATCCTAATCGACAGCCCTCCCCACGTGGAGACCGAAGCCCGCGCCGCCATCCGGCACGCTGATCTGATTCTGGTCCCGGTCCAGCCCAGCCCGACCGATTTATGGGCAACCCAGGCCACACTTCAATTGGCGCAACGCGAGAAAATCCCGACCCGCATTGTCCTCAACCGGGTCAATGCCGTCTCCCGCATCTATGAAATCGTCCGCGACGAACTCGGTGATTTCTCTTTATGTACGTTGGGTAATCGTGTTATTTATGCGGCATCCTTAATGGAAGGCTTTGGCGTCACGGAAGCGGCGCCGTCTTCCCCTGCCGCAGAAGAAATAGACGTTTTGGCCGGAAAAGTAATCCGGCTCATCAAACAATCCGCCAGCAAGCAGCTCGCCGAAACAGCATAAAGGAGAGAGCAATGATGTTCATTCATAATCCGGCCAGCCCTGCGTCCGGCTTTACCTATGACTTGGTCGATTTTCAAATTCTTCCCCATCGCCGTGACCGTTTGTGCATCGTCACGTCGGAGCACGGCATCGAAGAAATTTTCCCGGTAACCCAGAAGGTTGGCTGGAAGGAACCAGACAACTGGAGGCGTGACAAAGCGCAAATAGCTAAAATAGCCGCCGACCTAAAGCGCTATTTCTCCGGCTATCGCATTGCCTGGGAACATCCGCTGGTGCTGCGCGGCACACCCTTCCAGACCCGCGTCTGGGAAGAAATCGCCGCCATTCCTTACGGCCACAGCATCACGTATAGTGAACTGGCGGAAAAAGCGGGCAACAAGGACGCCATCCGCGCCGCTGCCAGCGCCTGTGGCGCCAACCCGATCCCGGTCATCATTCCGTGCCACCGTGTTTTGGCAAAAAATGGCGGGCTGGGTGGTTTCGGCTGGGGACTTCCGTACAAAGAAGCCATGCTGACACTCGAACGGCACGCCAAACCGGCCGCCTTCGCTGCCTGAGCTCATGCCGACAGAAGACAAGGACATGCTGCGCCGGCATTATCTGGCGCAGCGGCAGTCTTTGTCACCAGAGCAACGCCTGCTCTTCAATCAGGCTATTTGCCAACACAGCACCCAAATCATCAATAACTATGAAAATATAGCAGGTTACGTCAGCATTAATGGTGAAGTAGACATAATAGCTATTATGCATTATATCATTGAAAATGATAAACATTATTGCCTTCCTTACACTGCAGGGAAACAGCAGATGAGCTTTCGTCACTGGCACCCGGACTTGCCGCTGGCACCGGACAGCAATAACATCCCGGCACCGACCAGTGACAAGAACACGATCCCCGACCTCATCTTCCTGCCGCTACTGGCATTCGACCATCAGGGCTACCGGCTGGGCTACGGCGGTGGCTACTATGACCACACACTCGCAAAACCTGAATATAATCAGGCATTTCGCGTCGGCGTCGCTTACGCCTGCCAGCAGACAGAACACTTGCCAAGCGAGCCGCATGATGTCAGATTGCACGCCATAGTAACCGAACTGGGAATGACCTGCTTCTGATGCGTATTCTATTCTGTGGAGATGTGGTGGGCCGCGCCGGCCGGGAAGCCGTACTCGGTATAGTGCCCAAGCTGCGTGAAGAATACCGCCCGGACGCCGTCATCGTTAACGGCGACAATGCTGCTGGCGGCTTTGGCATCAGCGGTGAGATCTGCCGGCAGTTCTTCGACGGCGGCGTGGATGTCATCACCGGCGGCGATCATATCTGGGATCAAAAAGACACCCAATCCTATATCGCCAGAGAACCGCGCCTGCTTCGCCCGGCCAATTTTCCGCCGCAAACCCCCGGCAAAGGATCATTCCTTTTTGAAACAGTAAGCGGACAAAAATTACTTATCCTGCATTTCCTCGGACAGGTATTCCATAAAGAAAACGCCGACTGCCCGTTCGCCAGCGTCGACGAAGTGCTGGAAGGCTACCGGCTTGGCGGCAATGTCGATGCCATTCTTGTCGATATGCATGCCGAAGCCACGTCGGAAAAAACGGCGATGGGACAATATCTCGATGGCCGTGTCAGTGCCGTTGTCGGCAGCCACACCCATATCCCGACTGCCGATGCCCGCGTGTTGCCTGGCGGTACCGCCTATCAGACCGACACCGGCATGTGCGGCGATTATAATTCTGTTATCGGCTTTGAAAAATCAGCGCCACTCGAGCGCTTCGTCAGCAAAATGACCAAGAACCGCCTGACCCCGGCATCCGGAGAAGGCACTTTATGCGCGGTATGCATTGATATAGATGACAGCAATGGGCTCGCCGCATCAATCACCCCGATCCAACGAGGCGGTGCTCTGGATCAGGCCGCGTAGCTCTACGCGTCTTCTTCGACTTCTTCTTCGACGGAAATGCGCGGTGCAGAACTCGCAGTACGCTTCTTGGAGGATTTGGCTTTGGTACGCGTCAGCTTACTTTTTTCCTCATCCCAGGTATATTGGTAAACCACCGTCTTCACGCCGGTCATGACGATATCGCCATCCGCCAGTTGAAGCACATCAAAGCCCTTCTGCAGCGCATCATTAATCAGCGCTGAGGATTGACGCAGGTAATTCGGGTCTGCCATTACATCCACCACATCAGCGTCTCCTTCTGCAGGCACTCCGGCCTTATTTGCAATATTAAACTTGTTTAGCAAACGCTGATTATAAGACATAACAAACTCTATTATTCTGTAGTCACCACATTCCGCCATGTTGCGGCGGTTCGTTAACAAAAATTACATATACATTAAATAGCTGCAAAAGCAAGACCATTCAATATCCTTGTCTGGATGCCCGCCCAATACCACTATAATATATAGTAATCCGCCATATTTAGGCATCTTTGCCACACCCGGACGGACCCCCACCCTTCTATACCGATGTGGCACAGCTTTCAAATAATTAAATGAAAAAAGATTAAAAAAAACCCGGTTGTACAGAATACAACCGGGCAAGGGGAGGAGTAAGTAATATCCTATAGGTTGTTCAACTGCTCCAGCAACTCGTCCGTGGTGCTGATCACCCGGGTGTTAGACTGGTATGCGCGTTGCGCAACGATCATATCGGTCAGCTGCTCTGCCAGATCGACGTTGGATTGCTCCAGCGCCCCGGAGACGACATCGCCGACGCCGTTCTCACCGGCCTCACGCAGAATCAGGTCACCGGAATCGACCGTCTCGGCATACACGTTACCGGAGAGTGGCTGCAGACCGTTCGGGTTGATAAAGTCGGCAATCGGCAGCTTATAGAGCTGTTGGTTCTCACCGTTGGTGTAAGACGCGATCACATACCCGTCTTCATCGATGGTCACGCTCACCAGCTCACCGACCGGCGAACCGTCCTGCTCGAAGAAGGTAAAGTCGTAGCCACCACCAAACTGACGCAAACCGTCCGTATCCCCGATCAGGGTAGCATTTGGTGTGCCGAACGGCTGACCAGCAGTCCCCAGATCCAGTGTAAT
>JAUIJX010000187.1 GCA_030430795.1 Alphaproteobacteria bacterium
GCTCACGGCCGCGGATCCAGCTCGATCGCCACGCGGTCGATCGGCAGGGTCGAGCGCACCGCATCCTGATACATCGACACGGCGACCGTCCCCGGGCGGGCCCACTCACCGGGAACCACCGCCCGGACCACGTACAGAGACAACCAGTCCACCCGCCTTAAGCCTTGACAAAATCTGCTCCAGATAGGCCAGCGGAATCTCCTGCCGTTCGGCAATACAGGCCAGTGACAGCGGTTTCTCGGAATCCTGTGCCCCAAGCTCTACCATCGCCATGACGGCGTAACGTCCCCGTGTACTCAGAATCATGAAGGCACCTCATTCTGTTCGTCGTCATCGTCCTGCACCGGCACGATGATGGATTCACGCCCTTCCAGCGCATCCAGTTTTTTCTGCATGGCCAGCAACGTTTTGCGCAGCTCATAGACTTCTTCCAGCATCGGGTCGCTATGCTGATCGCACGGCGTACCGTATGCCTCGAAGGTAATATCTTCCTGCTTGCCCTTGGTATCCATCACAATCGGATGCGCCGGCACGCCAACCACCGTTGTCTGGGCGGCCACATCATGTACCACCACGGCGTTGGAACCCACACGCGCCCCATCCCCGATCTGGATCGGCCCCAGCAGCTTGGCGCCCGCACCGATAATCACATCATTGCCGATCTGCGGATGCCGCACGCCCTGATCCATACTGACACCGCCAAGCGTGACACCATGATAGACCGTCACATTATCGCCAATACTCGCCGTCTCACCGATCACCACACCCATACCGTGATCGATAAAGAAATATTCGCCGATCGTTGCTGCCGGATGAATCTCAATCCCGGTAAAAAAGCGAGATAACTGGGATATCCAGCGTGCCAGCAACTTAAATCCGCGCTGCCATAACCAATGCGCGCCGCGATGCATCATCACCGCGTGAAACCCCGGATAACACAGCACAATCTCCAGCCAGTTTCGTGCTGCCGGATCGCGTGCCATAATAACGTCACATTCTCGTTTCAAGCGTGATAACATTCGCCTATTCCTTCAAGGGCTTAAGTAAAAAATGATTGAAAAGAAGCGCACACTATATTATTAACGCGCACTCATGAACCAACTCACCCTATCAGGAAAATAATATAACCTACTGAATTAGTCAACTATTAAGATGTGCTTTTTTTGAAGGTTTAACAATGTCTTACACAGAGGATTGCAGCAATTCATGCCGGAAGTGATTTTTAATGGCCCGGAAGGGCGTCTGGAAGGCCGCTACCACCACAGCGAAATGAAAAACGCACCGGTGGCCGTGGTGCTCCATCCACACCCGCTTTACGGCGGCACCATGAACAACAAGATTGTCTATCGCATCTACCAATCCTTTGTAAATAATGGATTTTCCGTGCTGCGTTTCAATTTCCGCGGCGTCGGTCGTTCTCTCGGAAAATTCGATGACGGCATCGGTGAGCTGAGTGATGCCGCGACGGCACTCGACTGGATTCAACATCAGAACCCGGATGCGTCTACCTGCTGGATCGGCGGATTTTCGTTTGGCGCCTGGATCGCCATGCAACTGCTGATGCGCCGCCCGGAAATCGAAGGTTTCGTCAGTGTTGCGCCACCGGCCAGCAATTACGACTTCTCATTCCTGTCGCCCTGCCCGGCTTCCGGCCTGATCGCACAAGGCACTGCCGATGATATCGTGAAGGAAGAAGACGTTGCCAAACTGGCGGAAAAAGTCTCTTCGCAGAAATATGCGCAAGTCGAATACAAGGTGTTTGACGGCGCCGATCACTATTTCCGCACCGCGCTGGATGAACTGGGCGATACCATGACGGCATATATCACCGAGCGCATGGAAAGCTTTGAAGAAAGCCGCCGCCTCAGACCGGATAGAAAGCGCCGCCAGTTACCGCGCGACTAGCGCCGGTCGTCGTTGGCAGGCTCAGCGGCAACCCTTTCATTGATCGCACCGCTAAGAAGGCAAAGGCCTGCGCTTCCATCGCGTCGCCTTCCCAGCCGACTTCCTCCACGGTTTCTACCTGTGGCAAACGCTCTTTCAGTGCTTTCATAATCGCTGGATTCAGGCGGCCACCACCGCACACCAGCCAGCGCTTGGCCGGTGCCGGGAAATACTGCGCTGACTGCGCCACTGCTTCCGCCGTAAACGCGGTTAGCGTCGCCGCCCCATCCTCCGCGGAAAGATGCTTCACCGGATCAACACTGAAACTATGCCGGTCAAGCGATTTCGGTGGATGCTCTGTAAAATACGGATGCGCCATATACTCAGCCAGCACCGCCTCATCGACCGTTCCGGCCAGCGCCAGCTTGCCTTCTTCGTCATACGCCATGCCGTAGGTATCTTCCGCCCATTGATTGATCAGCACATTGCCTGGCCCGGTATCGAAGGCGATAATATCGTGCGCCAGCAGATTTTTGGTCACTGCTTCCGAACGCCCAATCCATGTCAGATTACCGAGCCCGCCGATATTCAGCACGGCAATCGGCAATTCCAGCGTATGCCCCAGCGCGGCGTGATAAAGCGGCACCAGCGGAGCCCCCTCTCCTCCGGCAGCGACATCACGAACCCGCCCGCGCGGCCGCGCGGGACGATCGTGATCTTCTGCACCGGGTCGGTCTGGGGGAGGAAGAAGCTGACAACCGCATG
>JAUIJX010000188.1 GCA_030430795.1 Alphaproteobacteria bacterium
CACAATCGGCCAATCCACAGGATGACTCGCGGACAGATTCGGCGCCGTATGCAGCGAAATGGAATCGACGCCATCATCCGCAACTCTCTTGTATTCGGTGATGTCCAGCTTCACGCCGGGTGGAATCCAGGCGGAACGCACCTGTTTCAGCCCAAGGGGCCCAGCGGACGCGATGGCAACGGTTGACCCGATTGTGCGCCGCCAGGTGTCCGGGAGGGTGATCACCTGCGCCCCTCCTTCAGCGGATTCATTATAGGTGTCATTCTCAAAGAGGATCACCTGATTTTGCCGCACATGGCTACGATCGAGAATAATTGCCGAACGTATTTGCCGATAGCGTTCGCCGATCTGCGGCTGATCATTGCGCACAGCCATCGCGGCGCCCTGGAAATCAGGATTAAGGAAAAAGACCGCTTCTATCGCATCCGGCAGGCAGACCGAACCCACGGCAGTGACATGGTCGGGGGCCAGATCGCGATAGAGGCCCGGCTTCAGGCGTACGGGATTTCCATCATAACCCGTTTGAGGATAGAGACGGGCGGCGCGATCCATGGGCGCCGGGCGCACCCACGCCTCGATCGTGAAACCCTGGGAGAGATCCGGAACTGTCTCTTTGATTACGAATTCGTGTTCGTGGCGCAAGCGCAATGCATTCATGATTACTCTCTTTCTCTTTTACCAGGGTGTCACTGCATGCCAGACGCCGCTGGCTGCATGTTCGATACTGTCCAGGACATGAGCGATTTCCCGTTCCACCGCATGAATCTGGTCTTCAATGGCACGCACGGCCGCGGCTGCCTCATCCGCCAGCTGTTTCACGATCGCTTTCGCCTCAGCGAGACGCGCACTCACCCAGCGACGCGCATGATCGAGCTTTTCACCAACCCACTGCGCCGCTTTTGCGGCGACATCAATCACATATTGGGCGGCCTCACTGACAACAGCGGCAACTTTCCTGGCCGCATCTGCGACCTCAGCCGCCGCCTCTTTCGCAAAATCAACAGCTCTGTTTTTCAATTCCTGCGCTTCGTCCAGGAGGGGGCCGGTTATCTTTGCTGCCTCGTCCAGCGCGACCGTCATTGCCTTGTCGGCCTCTTCCTTCATGGCGCTGGCGGCTTCCTTGGCCGCACCGACAGCCTCTTCGCCGACCTTATCCATCACTTCAACCGTTTTTCCCACGATCTGCTTGGCTTCATCGGCTGCGGCGACAGCGACGTCAGCCACTTCTTCTGCCGCCTTAGCCGCAACATGCGCAACCGCTTTGGCGGCATCTTTAACGACCTCGACCACCGGACCCAGAATTTCTGCAAAAATATGTTTAGCCTCGTCGACAATATGATCCCACACCGCATCGGCTAGGGCTTCCAGCGAACTGAAATGTACGTCGATCACCAGTTCCGGTATCTGCATTGTCGCCCCTTTGTATTCGAAATCGCCGTTGACAGTTAACTTGAACTCTTCATTGGTGACACTTAGCTTGGCGTGGGCATCAAGATTGGTATCGAGATGAATCTTGGGCGTTCCGGGGAACAGCGGTCCGATATCCCCGTTCAGGTGCACGCCGAGATCGCCATGCGCCTCCAGCCGCCCCTCATCATGCCACCAGTGACACTCCAGGTCGGCGGTCACGGCATTGCCGGCATCGATCTTGAAGTCAAAGTCAAACCCCTCGTCGGTAATATCGGCATGGATGTCGGTATGCATAAAACCAAACAGCTGGGCATGTAAATCGGCGTGGAGAAACGGTGAGCTGCGGGTGCTGATATGCAGGATGGGGCCACCCGGTTCGAGGAACCATTTCCCATCATCCGGGTTGTCGGGGGTATCGCCTGCCTGCTGTTGCTGGGCCTTGTTGACATCAGCTCCCGACCGGGGCGGCGTGCGCAGCCCCTTGCCATCGCCCCAGATTTTCAGCACGCTACCGATCTCCAGCTTTTCAGTTTCAAAATGGCCGGTGAACCCAGGCATGGGCGAGGCGGCTATTTCGACCAGGGCAAACGCGTCCCAATCGAAGATGCTTAGATCGCCGTGAAAACTCACGCCCGGCATGGCAATGGTTCCATCCGGCAGATCGACAACGCCATCACACCAGCGGAGACCGACATCCTTCAATTCAACCTTGTTCATAATCGCTTCGATGTGGCCGATGGCGCTCTCAATTGCTTCCACGCCGCCGGACACCTCCCCGGCCGTATCGCCCACCTCGCCATCTCCGGCGACATCCTCCACTTCCTTGGCCAGCTCATCTACCTTGTGCAGGATATATTGGATACCGGTCAGCGCTTCCAGAAGTACAGGGATGCTCAACTCATCGATATCAAAGTTGACATACTGTGGCTGCGGAATGGCTTCGACCAGTTCGAGGACGATGCCGATGTCGCCATAAACGAGATTGTCCGCATCTTTGTAAATAGCGAATGAGCCCTGAAAACCGAGGTCAAGGCCGGGCGGCTCAAACTCCACCCCCAGATCAAACGAGAGCGGATGCGCTTCCTCAACGACTATCT
>JAUIJX010000189.1 GCA_030430795.1 Alphaproteobacteria bacterium
TTTGAAGGACGCGTGCATCAGCTGGTGAAAGCCAATTACCTTGCCTCACCGCCGCTGGTGGTCGCTTACGCGCTGGCCGGGTCTATGTATACCGACATCACGACCGAACCGCTGGGCGAAGACAAAAACGGCAACCCGGTCTATCTGAAAGATGTCTGGCCGAGCAATCAGGAAATTCATGACACCATCGCCACCTGTGTGACGCGTGAGATGTTCAAGGCCAAATATGCCGATGTGTTCACGGGCGATGACCTGTGGCGCTCCATCGACACTGCCAAAGGCAATACCTATACATGGGACGGCGACAGCACCTATGTGCAGCATCCGCCATTCTTTGCCGGCGGCGAGCAAGTCGCCAAGGGTGATATTGTGGGTGCCAGTATTCTGGCGCTGCTGGGTGATTCCATCACCACTGACCACATCTCCCCAGCAGGTAGCATCGCGTCAGGCAGCCCGGCGGCAGAATATCTGAAAGCCAACGGGGTAGAACGTCAGGACTTTAACTCCTATGGCTCACGCCGCGGCAACCATGAAGTGATGATGCGCGGCACCTTCGCCAATATCCGTATTAAGAACGAGATGGCTCCGGGTACGGAAGGTGGCGTGACCACTTATATCCCGACCGGCGAAGTCATGCCGATTTATGACGCATCCATGCGCTATCAGGCCGAAGGCACGCCGCTGGTGGTGATTGCCGGGAAGGAATACGGCACCGGCTCATCCCGTGACTGGGCGGCCAAAGGCACCACCCTGCTCGGCGTCAAAGCCGTGATTACCGAGAGTTTTGAGCGGATTCACCGCTCCAACCTCGTGGGCATGGGCGTTCTGCCGCTGATGTTCAAAGACGGTGTGACCCGCAAGACACTAAATCTCGACGGCAGCGAAAAAATCAGCCTAACCGGTTTGGCGGATGGCATCAAGCCGGGCATGGATGTTCCCTGCACCATTGAGCGCAAAGACGGGTCGAAAGAGCAGATTACCTTGCTTTGCCGTATCGATACGCTGGATGAGCTCGCTTATTACCAGAATGGCGGCATCCTGCAGTATGTGATGGGGAATTTGACAAAAGCCGCTTAAATACTCTATTTTCTAGAAAAAAGGAGAGTTATGGTCGATACCGAGCATAATGAGGATAAGTACGATCCGGATAATATTTCGCGTATTATCATGCTGGTCTACGGGAAAATGGAGCATGGCGGCCCCTTCTGGTGCTATGTGGCGGTGAAGCCGAGCCAGTATGACGCGTTCAAAGCCGCAGAGACCGGCGGCACGCTCGACCTTTATAATTTCGACGAATTCGGTGAAATCATTGTATCGGCTGAGGGTGAAACCCCGCCGGAAGAAGTTACCGTCAAGGTAGCGGAAATGTATAACACCGATCCCAGCAAATTCTTCCAGCCAGTAGACCCGAAACAGGTGATCGAAGATAAAATCGCCGACATGAAGCGTCAAGACGCTGAAAATCAATAACTTAGCCTCTATTCCCCACCACTGACGCTATCTTCCTTTGTCATGACTTCTTCGTGATTCTGTCACGAAACTGTCATAGTCCCTTGCTATAGTATAAGGTGAGATAACACATAGGATTAAGCAGATGGCTGATCAAGATAGTGGCATTAGTTGGGGCAAGTTGATACTGGGAGCAGCAGGCATAACCGCTGCTGTCCTCGTTGCACCTGCTGCGATGACCGCTCTTGGCTCACTACTCGGAACCAGCGCTGCCGCCGCCGGAGGAGCCGTTGGCGAAGCCGCCGGTCTCGCTGTTGAAGGCGCTGAAGCCGTTGGCGCGGAAGCCGTAGCATCCGGCATTGATGCAGCAACAGCAAGCGAAGCTACCACTGGATTTTTGACTGACGCAGGCACAAGACTGCAAGGCTGGGCCGGATCACTTTCTTCTACCTACGCTAATATTGGCGAAAGCATTGGGATTAATGCATTAACTGCTGAGGGGGTGGACCCAAACACTGTCTTTACCAGTATTGGTGAGATGTATGAAAAAGTGCTGGAGCCTACTGGCCAGCAGATCATTAACTGGGGAAGCAGTGCCATCACGGAAGACAAATTCGCCACGGCAGCTGTGGGTGCCGGGGTTTTCGGTGCAGGCCTGACCCTTGGTGACTGGACGGGCAAAGCCAACGGAGATGCTGCCCGCAAATCACCGAATGTGAATTACGCAGAATATATCGAGGCGCGTCGACGCGCGGCGCAACTGGCCGCATTACGAGGCCAGGGCACCAGCACCGCCTAATAACGCGCAACACTCCACGCTATATCATCCTAGAAAGCCGTCCTCCGGGCGGCTTTTTGTTGTGTCCACTCCGCCATCAATATACAAAAACAATGGTTATATGAATTACCATAGGATTTACGCATGAACCTACGGGACTTGCAATATCTCGTCGCTGTCGCCAAATTCCGACATTTCGGCAAAGCGGCAGAAGCCTGCCATGTCAGCCAGCCCTCACTTAGCGCACAGATCAAGAAACTGGAAGAATATCTGGGGG
>JAUIJX010000031.1 GCA_030430795.1 Alphaproteobacteria bacterium
CCGACGCGCGCCAGTTGCTCCAATACCGCCTTCGGGTCTTTCATCGCCTGAATGGACTGGCTGGAAATGACGAAGTCGTAAGCATGCTCCGGATAGTAGATGAGGTCCTGATCGGCATTGCCGTGCACCACCGAGAGGCCGGAGGCAATGGCCTGATTGACTTTCTGCTGATTGAGGTCGATACCCCGCCCCTGCACTTGCTTATTAGCCACCAGCCAGTTAAGCAGCTCGCCTTTGCCACAGCCGATGTCGAGCACCAAGCTTTCGGGTGAGACCATATCGGCGACGGCCTGCAGATCGGGGCGTAATTGTTCCGTCATGCCGCTACCCCCCGATACGTCGCCATGCCACCGAGGAAGCCGCTGACCATATCTTTAAATTCCGGTTCATCAAGCAGGAAGGCGTCGTGCCCTTTGTCGGTTTCGACTTCGGCGTAGCTGACATCGGCAGCGACAGCGTTTAATGCGCGCACCACCCGCTTGCTCTCAGCCGGAGGGAAGCACCAGTCGCTGGAAAAAGTGATGATGCAGAAGCGTGTTTTGGTGCCACGGAAGACCTCCGCCAGATTACCGTTGTGGCGTTCCCCGAGATCGAAGTAATCCATCGCCCGCGTGATGTAGAGGTAGGAATTGGCGTCGAAGCGCTCGACGAAGGTCATACCCTGATAGCGCAGGTAGCTTTCCACCTGAAAATCGGCATCGAAACCGAAGGTGATCTTTTCCTTGTTCTGCAGTTCGCGCCCGAATTTACGCTGCAGCGCATCTTCCGACAGGTAGGTGATATGCGCGGTCATGCGCGCTACGGACAGGCCTTTCTGCGGGTAGCGCTTCTGCTGCATATATTTGCCTTCGCACCATTCCGGGTCAGCCATAATGGCCTGACGGCCAATCTCATGAAAGGCAATATTCTGTGCCGAATGCCGCGCCGCCGTCGCAATGGGGATGGCCGACAGTACGCGCTCAGGATAGCGCGCCGCCCATTCCAGCACCTGCATGCCGCCCATAGAACCGCCAGTGACACAGAGAATCTCATTGATGCCCAGTTGGTCCAGCAGGCGTGCCTGCAATTCGACCATATCGCCAACGGTAATGACCGGGAATTCCAGCCCCAGCGGCTCGCCGGTCTCCGGATTAATGCTTTTGGGGCCGTAGGTGCCCATGCAGCTACCCAGCACATTGATGCAGATGACAAAGAAGCGGTCGGTATCCAGTGGCTTGCCGGGGCCGATCATGTCATTCCACCAGCCGACCTTGCCGGTGACCGGGTGGCGGCCCGCCGCATATTGATCGCCGGTCAGCGCGTGGCAAATCAGGATAACATTCGATTTATCGGCGTTCAGTTCGCCCCAGCACTGGAACGCCACCGGGATGTCGGCAAGCTGCTTGCCACACTCCAGCACCAGCGGCTCATCGGCGCAGACATTGAGGATATGGCCGACCTCTACCGTGTGGTAGTCGGAGCCAAATACCAGACTTGCCGTGGTCGTATTCTTCAGCAGAGACGTCATGCGCTGCGCTTACTCCCGCATTAGTTATTGCCATGCCCGTGGGTTTTAGACTAACAATCCTATGTCCAAAGGAACTTGAGAAAATACGTCTATGGATGAGAATGACAAGTATAAATCGTCGCTGGAGGCCTTCCGGGCGCAGATCGATGCGTTTGACGAGCAGATCATTTCCCTGCTGCACCAACGCTCACAGGTGGTGGCGAATGTCGGCAAGCTGAAGGCCGAATATAACCAGCAGGGCAGTTACATCCGCCCGGCGCGCGAGTCGATCATGCTGAAAGACCTGATCGTCAAGTCGGACGGGCTATTCCCGCGCGAGGGGATCGCCAGCATCTGGCGCACGATCATCGGCGCGTCGACAGCGATGGAATCGCCGCTGAACCTGACTATCTTCGCCAAAGAGAAAGGCTATCTCTATTATCTGGCGCGGGAGTATTTCGGGACGTTCCTGCCCTACCGCATGGTAGGCGCCGCCTCGGGTTTGCATCAGGCGATGAAGGACGATCCACACACGATCGGCATTGTGCCGTGCAAAGCCAGCGACGCATGGTGGCAGGGGCTGCTGCCAGAATGCAATGTGTTCGCCTGTCTGCCGGTGGTGATGGAGGAATTCGTGGAAGCGCTGGCGATCGGACAGGTAGAGGTACTGCCGACCGGTGACGACATTACCCTGATTGCGGTGACCGATCTGAATGAAACGGGTGATGCGCTGAAGGCTTTTTGCAATGGCATCGACCTGGCCGAAGTCTGGCGCACGGAAACGCCGAACTCAATCCTGCTGGCGGTGGAAGGGTTCCACGGCACCGATAGCGATACGTTCCAACAGCTTGCCAAACGCGCCAAAGAGCATGTATACGAGGTATCGTGGCTCGGCGCATATGGCGCTCCCATCAAGAGCCTGTGAGAGAACTAAATGAAACCTGCATTGAAAGAGGAACGCATGTCCCTGCCTACGCCGAAGCCCGGTATTATGGATATTACCCCCTATACGCCCGGGAAGTCTTCCCGCGAGGCTGGCGTGGTGCCGATTAAGCTGTCCTCGAATGAGAACCCGTACGGGCCTAACCCGAAAGCAGTGGCGGCGTATAAGGATGCAGCAGCGCAGATGCATCGCTATCCGGATGCCGGGGCCAGCGCACTGCGTGAGGCCATCGGCGAGGTATGCGGGCTGGATGCGGCGCGCATTGTGTGCGGCGCCGGATCGGACGAGCTGATTGGCCTGCTGGTGCATGCCTATGCCAGCGAAGGCGACGAGGTGCTGTTCAGTCAGCACGGATTCCTGATGTATGCGATTTACGCCAGGAGCTTTGGGGCAACGCCGGTGAAAGCGCCGGAGACCAACCTGAAGGCTGACGTGGATAATCTGCTGGCGGCCGTGACTACGCGCACGAAGATCGTGTTTATCGCCAACCCGAACAACCCGACCGGCAGCTACCTGCCTGCGAGTGAGATCAAACGTCTGCGTGACGGATTGCCGGAGCATGTCATTTTGTGCCTCGACGATGCTTACGCCGAATATATGGACGCGCCGGATTACAGTGACGGGGTGGAACTGGTCGATGCGACAGAGAATACGGTGATGTGCCGTACCTTCTCCAAGATATACGGCATGGGTGGATTACGCATTGGCTGGATGTATGCCCCTACCGCGATCATCGATGTGATGCACCGGGTACGCAGCCCGTTTAACGTCAACAGCGCAGCGCAGGCAGCGGCCATCGCAGCGATTAAAGACACCGGTTACACGGAAGAACAGCGGCTGAAAAACAAAGGGCAACTGGCATGGCTTTCTTCTGCGCTCAAAGATGCCGGATTGCACGTGTTCCCGAGCGTGTGCAACTTCGTGCTGGTGCGCTGCAAGGACGACGCGCAGGCCAAGCAGTTGATCGGCAACCTTGCCGCCGAGCATATTTATGTGCGCGACGTTTCCAATTACGAATTGCCGGACTGCATCCGTATTTCCGTCGGTACGCCGGAAGAAAACCAGCGTTTGATGGAACGCATCACCGCACATCTTGGCGCATGAGTGACCCTCTGTTTGAGTGCGTGGCGATTGTCGGTCTGGGGCTGATCGGCAGCTCACTGGCTTACGATTTGCGCGAACGCAAACTGGCAAAGCATATTATCGGGGTGGACAGCAATCCGCTCTGCGGTGAATTGCTGCGCGAACGCGGTGTGGTGGACGAGGTATTTGCCAGCAGCAGCGAGCTTACGACGACGCCCGATCTGGTGGTGATTGCGACATCGCCGCGCAGTTTCGAGCCAGTGGCGGCGAATGTAAAAGATATTGTCGGGAGCGAAAGCATCGTGATTGATACCGGGTCGATCAAGCAGTTTGCCGTGGATGCCATCGCCCCGCATCTGCTGGGCAAGGCGATCTACATTCCGACACACCCGATCACCGGCAGTGAGCTTTCCGGCGCGCATGCCGGACAGGCCGGATTGTTCGAGCATCGCCGGGTGATTCTGACACCGATTGTCGGCACGCCGGAAGAAGCCGTGCAGAAGGTAATCGACTTATGGGAAGCTCTCGGCGCGGTGTGCGATGGCATGGATGCGGAGACGCATGATCTGATTTATGCGCATGTCTCACATCTGCCGCATCTGGCCGCCTACGCCGCGACAGAGACACTGGCGCATTATGTGAAAACCCCAACGGACGAACTGACAGACTTCATTCGTATCGGGGGTTCCAACCCACAGTTATGGGTCGATATTACGCGTGCCAACCGCACGCATATGCTGACGGCGCTGGAGCATTTCCTGACCGTGCTGGTGCATATCATCGCCGAGTTGAAAAGCGGTGAAGATGAGGAAACGAACGAGACATGCGAAACCTCGGAAGTGGCGGCGGCGTTGTTTCCGCGGCTGGTGGCATCCTGTCTGATCAGCGCGGTAACATTGTGCGAAAAACGCGAGCAGCTATCGCTGGCACGCTATGCCGGTAGAGGATTTACCGACATGGCATCGCCGGTGCAAATACCACCGGATGATGACATTGAACGCATCTCTAATGCGTATCGGCAAGTGGTGGAAGTGCTCAGCGATTTTGAGCAACGATTCCGCAGCCTGTTCATTCATGTGTCTCAGGAAGACTGGGATGCACTGCTCGATGAAATGACGCACGCGCAACAGACCTATCAGCATTTTACCGGTAAAAAGACCGCGCATTAGGGGGGTATCGTTTATTGCCCCTGCTCGGGACTACTGTCCCTGCGCAATGGGCGGAGCTCAAGGCTGGCGCGAACGTACTGTTCGCGCTTCTTGTCCCTTGTTCCATATGATTGGCTAAAGTTTCAGTAGTTCCTGCAGGGTGCGGTGGTCGCCGGTGTAGCTATGGTATGGGAAGCCGTGATAGGTGCGACGTGACGGATCGTGCAGATCGGCATGGATTTCACCGAATAAGACCGGGGTGACACCCGCCGCCTGTGCCGCTTCCAGATCGACATGGCTGTCACCGACAAACCAGACGGAGGCGTCGGGCTCCAGCTCCATTTTCTCGAGCGCATACCAGATCGGCTCAGGACGCGGCTTGTCATGTTCAGCGTCACCGGAACCTACCGTCACCTGAAAGTAATCATGCCAGCCGAGATGATCGAGTTCTATGGCAAGGTTGGTGTTTTTTTTATTGCTGACCACGCCCACCGGTATGCCTGCACGTTGCAGTGCGTCGAGCAATGCCACCACTTCGCCCAATGGCTCAAGCTGTTGCAGGTGATATTTGCGGTAATTGGCCTGATAGTTGAGCGCGGCTTCTTCCCAGTCATCGCCGAACAGGTCGGGGAACGCATCGCGCATGGAACGCGCCACACGTTGCTTGACGATCTCAAACGGCCACGGCTCCATGTCGTAATGCACAAAGGTATCGTGCAGTGCCTGATGGATGATCGGCCAGGTATTGACCAGCGTGTTATCCCAGTCAAACAGGACAGCTTTCGGTGGCGTCACGCCCATACGCGCCCCGTTTGTTCGGTGACATGCTGCTTGTATAATTCCAGCAGGCGCAGGGTGATGTCACCTGGTTTTCCGCTGCCGATGGTGGCGTCGTCAATGGTGGTGACGGGCAGGACGTTGGAGTTGGCGCTGGTGAGAAAGGCTTCGTCCGCCGCCTTCGCTTCTTCGAGCGAGAAGGCGCGTTCTTCCACCGGAATCTGGCATTCACGTGCAATGCGCAACGTAACATTACGCCGCACCCCACCGAGGATAGCGTGGTCGGCCTGATGGGTAATCAGCGTGCCGTCCTTGACGATATAGGCGTTGGAAAGTGAGCCTTCAGTGACCATGCCATCATCATTCACCAGAAAGACTTCGCGTGCGCCCTGCTCGATGGAATATTGCCGCGCCAGCGTGTTGGGCAATAATGAGATGGACTTGATATCGCAGCGTTCCCAGCGTTGATCCGGGGCGCTGACGACGCGCACACCATTTGTCACTTCCTCCGGCTTGGGTTGCTTGGAGGCGGCAACGAACATGCTGAGGCTCGGATGCGTCGGCGTCTTCGGAAACGGATGGTCGCGGCGGGCGACGCCACGCGTGACCTGCAGATAAATATAGCCGTCATTGAACGGGTGGCGCGCAATCATCTCACGCATGACCAGCTTGAGGGAAGCATCGCTCATCGGTGCGGGAATACGCAGCGCATCAAGCGAATGATGCAGGCGCTCCAGATGCAGCGCTTCATCCAGCAAGTTGCGATTGAAGAAGATGATGACTTCGTAGATGCCGTCGGCGAAATGATAGCCACGGTCGAACATCGGCACCATTGCCTCTGTGGATGGGATATACTGGCCGTTGACGTAACAGAGACGTGTCATGCTTCCTTCTTCCTTGCTTGTTGGTACCAGCCGATGGTCGTTTTCAGACCGTCGTCCAGCGAGTATGGCGGCTGCCAGCCCAAACGCTCGCGGATATGGGCGGTGTTGACCTCCAGCGAACCGATCAGGCGGTTGATCATATCATGCTTTCCAAGCACTCGGCCAGCCAAATCCAGCGCCCATGCCGGCATATAAAACAGGCGTGCCGGCCGCCCCAAAGATCTGGCAATATGGCGGATCAATACCGGAGTGGCAATCGCCTGCCCATCGGCCAGCAGGAAATCCTGCCCTGCCGCATCCGGATGGCTCAGGCAGGTGAGAATGGCGTGCGAGAGATTGCCGACATAGAGAAAATCACGGTTGTTTTTAATGCCTGCGAGCGGCAGCGGCAGCCCCATGCATACGCCTTTCAGCAGCATGTAGAAATTGGCTTTTACACCGGGACCGTAGACCAGCGGCGGGCGCAGCACCACCACTTCCATGCCGGTGTCGCGCTCAATATCGCGCAGCACAGCTTCGGCCTCGCATTTCGAGCGGGCGTAGTCATTGACCGGCGCCAGCGCGTCAGTTTCAACAAAACCTTTTTTCTCCGTTTTGACACCGTGCACGCCAATGGTGCTGACGAAGACGAAGCGTTTAACTCCCGCCTGTGCCGCCTGACGCGCCAGCGTGCGTGTGGCCATTGCATTAACTTTGCGGAAGCGGTCAGCCGGGACATGTTGCTGCTCACGCAATACATGCACACGCGCCGCCAGATGCACCACCGCATCCATCCCGGTGAGTGCCGATGACCAGTCGGTCTCCGGGCCCATATCTTCAATCAGAACATCGCCTTCCGTTGCATTACGACGCACCACACGGCGCACCAGCCAGCCTGCTTCTTCCAGTACCGGGCAGAGATTGCGGCCAATGAATCCGGCAGCACCGGTGACCAATACAGAGCCTTTGTCTACCACCAGCGCCATCCCCATTTGTTGAAATAGACCCAGATGGAATGCAGCATCACCAGAAACAGTTTGAAGCTGTGGTGTGAGCCGCGACGCCAACCATGCGTGACAGTGGCGGACGGCACATATATCGCCTGCGAGATGGCGTTGACGCGCTTGGTAAGGTCGGCGTCTTCGAGATACATGAAGAAGCGTTCATCAAACCCGCCGACACGATCCAGCACATCCTTGCGGAAGAGCATGAAGCAGCCGGTCATGAATTCCACCGGGCATGGCGCGTCGTAGCCGACATCGAGCATGGCGTAATATTCCAGCCGTTTTTTGACAGGCGGCAATTGTGCAAATATGCCCGGCATAAAGCGACGCAGAAACAAATCCAGCAGTGTCGGTTCACGCTTGTTGAGCGGTTGCAGGCTGCCGTCTTCATAGAGGATTTTGGGGGAGACGACGCCGACATCCAGGTGGTCATCC
Organism: Alphaproteobacteria bacterium; assembly: GCA_030430795.1. Taxonomy (GTDB): domain Bacteria; phylum Pseudomonadota; class Alphaproteobacteria; order Rickettsiales; family UBA998; genus JAUIJX01. The sequence continues at coordinate 7,740 of JAUIJX010000031.1, forward strand.
AGATACGTCACCAGTATTTCCAGCGTACCGTCATGAATGACAATGTCAGGATTGAGAAGCAGCACGTAGCGGCTCGGCGGCAGTGCAGCGATGCCGATATTATTGCCCGCACCGAAGCCATCATTGCGTTTGGAAGCAACCAGTTTCACTCCCTCAGGCAGTGCCTGTTTCAATTGCTGGAGGTAGATATCACCAGAATTGTTATCGACCACCAGCAGAGCGGTATTCAACGACGAAGAGAGAAATGATTCAGCCGCACGCGCTACGTCTTCCACCGGACTTTTATGCGTCACGATGCACGCGGCGACATCGCAGGTCGCGGGTGTCTCCGCTATTCCCATACGGGTGGGTTCGCCGTGTATTCGGCAAGGGACATCAGACCCTCGTCACGTTCGGAAATAAGCGGGTTGTCGATCGGCCAGTCGATTGCCAGTTCGGGATCGTCCCAGCGAATGCCACCTTCACCCGCTTTGTTATACCGCCCGCTAACCTTGTAGAGCATGTCGGCCGGTTCATCGCCGAGTACGCAGAAGCCATGCGCGAAGCCCGCCGGAATCCAGAACAAGATGCCGTTCTCACCGGTCAGTTCGACGGCGTGGTATTTACCATAGGTCGGTGAATCGGTGCGGATATCGACTGCGACATCCCAGACAGCACCGCGCGTGACACCTACCAGCTTGCCCTGCGACGGGCTGTGCTGCCAGTGCAAACCGCGCAGAATACCGGGAGCCGAACGGGAGTGATTATCCTGAATGAAATCGACATCGAAGCCCTGTTCGGCCAGTTTTTCCTTGTGGTAGCGCTCAACGAAAAAGCCGCGCGCATCGCCATGCACCGCGAGTTCAATGACTTTGAGTCCTTCAATCGGGCAATCATGCAGCTTCATGTTTCCCTCCGGTCAGTGCGTCCATCGCTTCGTGCAGACCAGCCTGCCAATCGGGCATGGTGATGCCGAATATGTCCTGCAGCTTGCCGCAATCCAACCGCGAATTATGCGGGCGGGCGGCGGGGGTCGGGTATTCATCGGTGGTGATCGGATCTATCTTTTTGACGATCAGTTCCTGCCCACGCTCACGCGCTTCGTCGAAGATGGCAGTGGCGAACCCATACCAGCTTGTCTCTCCAGCGTTGCACATATGGTAAATGCCGGAAGGGAACGCGCTCATGGTTTCCGTTTTGGTGAGCAGCTCCAACGTGGCCGCGGCCAGATGCGGTGCATAGCTCGGCGCGCCGATCTGGTCGGCGATGATGCGCAGATGTTCGCGCTCACGCCCCAGCTTCAGCATGGTGTTCAGAAAGTTTTTACCCCAGGCATCATAGACCCAACTGGTGCGCAGAATGATGTATTTGCCGCCGACCGCTTCGATGCCTTCTTCGCTTGCCAGTTTGCCGCGACCGTACGCATTGAGCGGCGCGGTCGGCGCATCTTCCTTACGAGGTTCCTCGCCAGCGCCGTTGAACACATAGTCGGTGGAATAATGCACGAACGGGATGTCGTGCGCTTTGGCGGCTTCCGCCAGCGCAATCGGTGCGTCGGCGTTGATAATGGTGGCGCGGTTTTCTTCTTCCTCCGCCTTATCCACCTGCGTGTAGGCCGCCGCGTTGATGATGCAGGCGGGCTGCATTTCATCGACGATGGCTTTCAGCGTGTGCGGTTTTTCAAAGTCGGCGGTTTCACGATCCAGCAAGACGACATCGTCTTCGATCTGCGTGCCAAGCGCACTGCCGACCTGTCCTGATGACCCGAATACCAGGTATTTCACCGCCATGATTTATGCCTCGGCTGCTTTGGAAAGACGGCTGCGTTCGGTCAGGATGCCTTTGAGGTATTGGCCATATTCGTTCTTACCGAGCTTAGCTGCGAGCGCTGCCAGTTGCGTGCTGTCGATGAAGCCCTTGCGGTAGGCGATCTCTTCCAGACAGGCGATTTTCAGCCCTTGCCGCGCCTCGATGGTCTGCACGAATTGTGCGGCGGAAAGCAGCGATTCAAATGTGCCGGTATCCAGCCATGCGACGCCACGTCCCATCAGCTCGACATGCAGGCTGCCCTGTTCGAGATAGGCCTTGTTGACGTCGGTAATTTCCAGCTCGCCACGCGCAGACGGCTTGAGGTTCTTGGCAATCTCCACTACCTGATTGTCGTAGAAATACAGCCCGGTAATCGCCCAGTTGGATTGCGGGTCTTTGGGTTTTTCTTCAACGGAGAGCACACGTCCCTGCTCGTCGAAATCCACCACGCCGTAGCGCTCCGGATCATGCACATGGTAGGCAAATACCTTGGAGCCCTGCGTCAGTTCTTTGGCAACTTTTTCCACTTGCATGGCGATGTCGTGGCCGTAGAAAATATTATCGCCGAGGATGAGGCTGACCGCATCATCACCGATAAATTCTTCCCCGATGATGAAAGCCTGCGCGATGCCTTCCGGCTTCGGCTGCTCGGCATAGGTCAGGGAAATGCCGAACTGGCTGCCGTCACCCAGCAGGTCGCGGATCATCGGCACATCACGCGGGGTGGAGATGATAAGAATTTCCCTGATGCCCGCCAGCATGAGGATGGACAGCGGATAGTAGATCATCGGTTTGTCATAAACCGGCAGAATCTGTTTACTGATGGAGGTGGTCAGTGGCGCCAGACGCGTACCCGCACCCCCTGCAAGAACGATTCCCTTCATGTGTAGTCCCTCTTCGTTGTTAGGCGGCTTTGGTCATCACTGACTGGCACCAGCCGGTGTTCTCCAGATACCATTTCACAGTGGCGCGGATGCCGGAGGTGAAGTCATGCTCACGCGTGAAACCGAGCGTTTCCTGCGCTTTGGTGTCATCAATCGCGTAGCGGCGGTCATGGCCGGGGCGATCCTTCACATACTCGATCTGATCGTTGTAATGACCAGACGCTTTCGGCACTTCTTCCATCAGGATGGTGCAGATGGTGTCGACCACTTCCACGTTGTTCTTCTCGGCATCGCCACCGAAGCAATAGGTTTCACCCGGCAGGCCTTTGTCCAGTGCGAGGTAGATACCGCGGCAATGGTCTTCGACGTGAATCCAGTCGCGGACGTTTTTACCATCGCCGTAGATCGGCAGTTTTTTGCCGTTCAGCGCGTTGGTAATCATCAGCGGAATCAGCTTTTCCGGGAACTGGCGCGGGCCGTAATTATTGGTGCAGTTGGTGACAATCACCGGCAGGTTATAGGTCTTGAACCAGGCACGGCACAGATGATCCCCCGCCGCTTTGGAGGCAGAATACGGCGAATTCGGCTTCATACGGGAGAGTTCGGTGAATTTGCCGGTTTCGCCCAGCGAGCCATAGACTTCGTCGGTGGAGACATGGAGGAAACGGAAATGCGGTTTGTCCTGCTCCGGCAGCGCATTCCAGAACTGACGTGCGGCTTCCAGCATGGTGTAGGTACCCATGACGTTGGTCTCGATGAATTCCGACGGTTTCTCGATGGAGTTATCGACATGGGATTCCGCCGCGAAATCAGCGATCCACATGATGTTATGCTCACGCAGCAGGTTGCCGACCAGCGCGCCGTCGCAGATGGAGCCCTGCACGAAGACCAGACGGTCTTCCCCGGCACCGATCCAGTCCAGATTTTCGCGGTGTCCGGCATAGGTCAGCGCATCCAGCACTACCACCTTATGCCCGGCCTCAATCGCCTGCCCTACAAAGCAGCTACCGATAAACCCGGCGCCGCCAGTGACCAATATGGTTTCTTTTGCCATAAACTATCTCTCATCCCTCAAATTTTGGCTGTTTCTAGCAGTCTGGCGGCCAAAAAGCAAGCATACAAGCCGTTAAAAATAGAAAGGAAGCTGGAAGGCGTAGCCGGAGAATTCCGGCGGCGGCGGCGGGAACGGCGCAGCCTTGCGGATGGCGTCCAGCACCAGCTTATCGAGCGCGGCGTAACCGGAGGATGTGACGAATTTATGGGCGCGGACATAGCCGCTGGTGGCGATCTGCAATTCCACGTTCACGGCAATCTTGCCGCTCAGATTCTGCTTGATGTCAGCCGGGATGTCGATATCGCTGAGATATGGCGTCACTTTGGCCTGTAATTGCTGGGTATAGCGCTTGAAGACCAACTGACGCGCCTCAGCGGAATTTCCGTAGTTCACTCCTGCTCCCTGCAGGCGTGAAGTGGCGGACGAAGTCGCGGTGCGGCTGGTGCGGCTGTAGGACGGCGCGGCGCGTTTCGGTTTGGCCGGTTCCGACAGGGTGATCGGTTTCAGCGGCACAGCACGCACTTTTTTCTTCGGTTTGGGCTTCGGCGCCGTTTTTTTGGCGGCAGGGGCGGATTTTTTCTGCTGTTCGGTGGCGAGCGTGCCGATCTCCTCCCCACCACCAAGGCGGATATTCAGGGCATTGAGCGAGACTTCCTGCCGAGCCGGAGGCGCAATCAGGCTCCAGACCAGCAACACCACGATATGCAGGGAGAATGCCAGCGCAAACATCGCCAGAAACGGGGGCTGGTATTCCTGCCCGCGCAAATCGTATTGCTCCTGTACCGCCAGATATTCGGAATAAAACATCGTCATGACATAATACCTACAGGCTCTGCGTCAAAATTGACAAATTGATGCCGCCCGCTTCTTTGATTTCATCAAGAATATCCACCAGCCCCACCGCTTTCATGCGGGCGTCGGCCTTGATGGTGATCAGACGTTTGGGGTTCTTTTCCAGCCGTTCTTTCAGCATCTCGATCATCTGACCGCGCTCGACCAATTCGTCATCCAGCAGGATCTCATTATATTTACCAAGTACGATGACGATCGGCCCCTGATTGATCTCCTGCCCGCTCTCGGCGATCGGCGGCTCGACCTGCAAGACATGGAATTTCTCCAGCGAGCCAGCGACCAGAAAGAAAATAAGCAGCAGGAATACCACGTTAATCAGTGGCACCATGCTGATTTCCTTGACCGGTTTGGCGTGTCTCTCAATCTCAACCATTGCTAAAACCCTAACATGTCATCGAGTGCTTTTTGCGGATCGCTGATCGGCGCTTTCGGCTCCGGGATATCCGCTTCGTCCAATGCCGGGATAGCGTTCTCTTCTTCGCGCAGCACGTCGTCACCCATTTCTTCCGCGCCGATTTTCAGGCGGTGTTTAATCTCCTCCTCATCCCAGCTATCGACCGAGACGTTCTTGCCACCGTTTAAGTAGATGATGTCCATCACCGAGACGAGTTTCTGCACGGAGACTTCCTTGCCGACGCGCACGACGATGTGGCGCTCACTGTTCTCCTTAATTTTGGTGGCAATGCGCTGCTTGAGGCTGAACGGCAGCATCATGCGCCCCCTCCAGTAGACCGAGCCGTTGCTGGCGATATCGATATAGAGGGTGGAGTTGTCGGCGAGGGCTTTGCTTTTATCATCGGAGGGCAGGCCGAGCTCGATGGATTCGATCTGGATGAAAGTGGTAGAGAGCATAAAAAAGACGACCAGCAGGAACACCACGTCGATCAGCGGGGTGAGCGACAACGGCCGGGTGCGGCGTTCGGTGCGGACGATTTCCATCCCCGGTTATTCCTAGAATTTGGTGTAAGACGGGTTGAGCAGACGCAAGGTGCCCGACGATTGCGCCGTGCTTTTCGATTGTTCGATGGCCTTCTCGGCGCGCTCCGCCGCCTCCTTCAGCTCCATCAGCTTGGCGTCGCGTTCTTCTTTCTCGGCACGGTCGCGCTCCTGCGTTTCGCGGCGCTCCTGCTCTTTTTCATTGCGGATATATTCGTCTTCCAGCGCCAGAATCTGAACGGTGACATCGCGCATGGTGG
>JAUIJX010000032.1 GCA_030430795.1 Alphaproteobacteria bacterium
GCGCCACAAACTGGCGGTCTCTACGCTCGACGACATGGCCAAAGGCACCGCCTTCAACAAAATCTACACGGAACACGCCAAACTGAACGCCGACGATAAAATCCGTCGCGTCGTGCTGTGCTCCGGCAAGGTCTATTACGACCTGCTGCAGGAGCGTGATGAGCAGAAAATCAAGGACGTCGCCATTATCCGCGTGGAGCAGCTCTACCCGTTCCCGGCGGTGGAATTGAAGAAAGAACTCAAACGCTACAAAAACGCGGAAGTGGTCTGGTGTCAGGAAGAGCCGGAGAATATGGGTTCATGGCGTTTCATCGGTCCGCGCATCGGCGATGTGCTGGAAGATCTGGGGCGCGGCAATATCCGCATCGGCTATGCCGGTCGCAAGGAAGCCGCATCTCCGGCCACCGGTTACCTGAAAGTGCATAATCAGGAGCAAAAAGCCTTGATTGATTCGGCGCTTGCCGACATAACAAGGAAGCGCAAAGCAAGCTAGTATCCACATAGGAGATATTCAATGAGTGGTGATATTATTGTCCCGTCGCTGGGCGAGTCTGTGAGCGAAGCTATCGTCGCCAAATGGTTCAAGGCGGAAGGGGATCAGGTCAACAAGGATGAACCGCTGGTTGAGCTGGAAACCGATAAGGTAACGATGGAAGTCAACGCGCCGGAATCGGGTGTGCTGGAATCCATCGCCATCAAGGAAGACGACACGGTGGAAGTGGGTGCGCTGCTTGGAAAAATCAAAGTAGGTGCCACTGGCGGCAAAACTGCCGCGAAAAAAGACGATAAAAAAGAAGCTGCTCCGGCACCAGCCCCGGCTCCTGCGCCGGCCGCTGCATCGGGCGATAAGAAAAACCCGCCGGCAGTACAGAAAATGCTCGCGGAAAACCCGCAGGTCGACGCCAAATCCGTCCCGGCTTCCGGTAAAGACGGCCGCCTGACCAAAGGCGATGTCCTCTCTGCGCTGGGTGACGGCATGGGAACGCAACCGGCCTCCGGCCCACGCGAAGAACGCGTGAAAATGACCAAACTGCGTCAGGCCATTGCCCGCCGCCTCAAGGATTCACAGAACACGGCGGCCATCCTCACCACCTTTAACGAGATTGACATGACCAACGTCATCAATCTGCGTAAGGAATACAAAGACGATTTCGAGAAAAAATTCGGCATCAAGCTGGGTTTCATGGGCTTCTTCGTGAAAGCGGCGGTCACCGCGCTGAAGGAAATCCCGGAAGTAAACGCCCAGATCGACGGCGATGAAATCGTCTTCAAAAACTACTACGACGTAGGCGTTGCAGTCGGCACCCCGCAAGGGCTGGTCGTGCCGGTTATCCGTGACTGCGACAAGAAAGGACTGGCGCAAATCGAAGGTGACATCGCCGATGCCGCCGTCAAAGCACGCGAAGGCACGCTCAGCATGGCCGATATGTCCGGCGGCACCTTCACCGTCTCCAACGGTGGTGTCTACGGCTCGCTGATGTCCACGCCAATCATCAACCCGCCGCAATCCGGCATCCTCGGCATGCATAAAACCGAAGAGCGCCCGGTCGTGGTGAACGGCGAAATCGTCATTCGCCCGATGATGTATGTGGCGCTGTCATACGATCACCGTATTGTGGATGGCCGCGAGTCGGTGACCTTCCTCAAGCGCGTGAAAGAATCGATTGAAGATCCGCGCCGTCTGATTCTGGGCCTGTAGCGCACCGGTGAAAATCAGACCCGCACATATACCGGAGGAAACACCTGTGGTTGCCCGTCTCTGGCATGCCTATAACGACCATCTGGAAACCATCGACTGCTGGGAATGCGGCGGCGAATCGGTAGACCCGGAACTGGCGGATCTGGCCGCGCACTACCCGGAAGAAGATGGCGGCATCCTGCTGGCGGAAGAGCAAGACACCATCATGGGCACGGTAGCGCTGAACCGCGTCGACGAAGACCGCGGCGAAATTCGCCGCCTGTTTGTCCTGCCGGAACACCAGAAAAAAGGCCTCGGCAAAAAACTGATGCAGGCGGCACTGGAGCTGGCGAAAACCAAACCGTACCGCACTATTCTGCTCGACACCTTCCGGGAGCAACCGGGGCCGCAGGCGCTCTATCGTGCCTTTGGATTCGCCGAGTGCGAACCGTTTAATGATTATGCTAAAGACAAAGTTATATGGATGGAGAAACCATTATGAGTAATTCCTTTGACCTGATTGTAATCGGTGCCGGGCCGGGTGGCTACGTTGCGGCGATCAAAGCAGCGCAACTCGGCATGAACGTTGCCTGCGTCGAAAAGCGCGGCGCGCTGGGTGGCACCTGCCTCAATGTCGGCTGTATCCCGTCCAAGGCACTGCTGGAATCCTCCGAGCGCTTTGAAGAAACCTTACATCACGCGGCCGAACACGGCATCAAAACCGGCAAAGTCTCGCTCGATCTCAAAACCATGATGAAGCGCAAAGACGAAGTCGTCGACGGCCTGACCAAAGGCATTGAGGGCTTGTTTAAGAAAAACAAAGTCGAATACATCAAAGGTACTGCTACCATCTCTGGCGCCAATGAAGTCACCGTCGGCAAAACCAAATACAACGCCAAAAACATCCTGATCGCTACCGGCTCGGATGTCATGCCGTTGCCGGGTGTGGATATCGACGAAAAACAGATCGTCTCCTCCACCGGCGCGCTGGAACTGGATAACGTACCGGGAAAAATGGTCGTCGTTGGCGGCGGGGTTATCGGGCTGGAGCTTGGCTCTGTCTGGCGTCGCCTCGGCGCGGAAGTCGAAGTCATCGAATTCCTCGACCGCATCGTCCCCGGCATGGATGCGGAAACCTGTAAGCAATTCCACCGCATTCTGGAAAAACAGGGCATCAGCTTTCGTCTCGGCACCAAGGTCACCGGCGCGAAGAAAAGCAAAACCGGCGTTGAACTCACCGTGGAACCGGCCGCAGGCGGCAAAGCGGAAAAAATCAAAGCCGATATTGTGCTGGTCTCCATTGGCCGCAAACCCTATACCGACAAGCTGGGGCTGGACAAAGTCGGCATCAAAACCGATGACCGCGGCCGCATCCCGGTCAACCACCATTTTCAGACCAGTGTCCCAAGCATCTACGCCATCGGTGACGTTATCGCCGGGCCGATGCTGGCGCACAAAGCCGAGGAAGAAGGTGTCGCTGCCGTGGAAATCATGGCCGGACAAGCCGGACACATCAACTACGATGCCATCCCCGGCGTCATCTATACCTGGCCGGAGCTGGCCTCTGTCGGCAAAACCGAAGAGCAGCTCAAGGAATCCGGCGTAAAATATGTCTCCAGCAAATTTCCGTTCATGGCCAACAGCCGTGGCCGCGCCATCGGACAGACCGATGGCTTCGTGAAAATTCTGGCGGACAAGGAAACCGATGAAGTCTACGGCGTCCATATCGTTGGCCCCGATGCCGGCACGTTGATTGCCGAAGCGGTTATCGCGCTGGAATATGGCGCATCGTCGGAAGATATCGCCCGCACCTGCCACGCCCATCCGTCACTCAACGAGGCGGTCAAGGAAGCGGCGCTGGGTGCCTTCGCCAAGCCGATCCATATCTAGAGCGATGACGGTTACCATCTACCATAACCCGCGCTGCAGCAAATCCCGCCAGACGCTGGAACTGCTGACCAGCAACGGCATCAATCCGCGCGTGATTGAATATCTGAAAACGCCGCTCACTGTCAGCGAAATCGAATCGCTGCTGGAAAAACTCGACATGTCGCCGGCGACAATACTGCGTACCAAAGAGCCGGAATATAAGGAAGCCGGGTTGGATAAAAAGGATATTTCCGACCATCACATCATTGATGCCATCATCGCGCACCCGAAGCTGCTGGAGCGCCCGATCGTCGTCAACGGTGATAAGGCCGCCATTGGCCGCCCGCCCGAATCGGTACTGGAAATTCTATAGCGAGCCGACCAATTCCTTGAGTGGCGCCAGCTGCTCGGCATAGGGCTTCCACTTATCCACTGAACTGCGATAAATCGGCCTGCGCACCTGATTGACGCTCATCGTCTGCACCACCCGCTCGGATTCATAGAAGCGCAGGCAATCCTCATGCCACGGCAACTCGCAATATGCGAGCAGTGCTTCTACCTGCGGCTTCAAATCATCCACCACCGCCTCATATTGCACCGTATGCATCCAGCCGGGGAAAATAGTCTCCCAATGTTGCATCAGATTGTCATACAACCGGTAATACTGCCCAACCGATTCCAGCGTATAGGCATAAGGATGATGCCCGGCGAAGGAGCCGGAAAAAATCGAAAAACAAGTATCCACCGGTTGTCGGCGGCAATGGATAATCTTTGCATCCGGGAAGAGCTTGCGGATGAACCCGACATAGAGGAAATTATGCGGCATCTTGTCACACACAAACGCTTCGCCATTCGCCGTTTTGCGTAATTCTTCCAGATAAATCCCGGCCATCGCCTTGTAGCGGTCTGGCTGCTGATCGAGCAGGGCAATCGATTCCGGAAACAACGTCTCGGTATATTTGAACGTATTTGCCTCGGCCAGCACCCGGATATGCGGCATCTCCCCGCCACCAAACACCTGCGGATGGCTTGATAGAATCTGCTCCACCAGTGTGGTGCCGGAGCGTGGCATGCCGAGAATAAAAACAGGCGTTGGTGAGGACGGAGCATGATTCCCAATCGCGCTATCTTCCGGGAAAGCGACCTTAATTGCCGCAAATTCCGCCTCCACCGCATCAGCGTCATATGGTGTTTGTTCCGCGCGCAGCTTATTGCCTTCCTGATAATAACGAAACGCCGTGGCGTAGTCCTTCTCCCGCGCAAAAATACCCGCTAGCGCAAACGCCAGATTAAACCGGTCGTCCCCCTGCACCCGGTCGGCATCCAGAAGCAGTCGCGCCTGCACGGTCAGCGGATGGCCGGATTCCAGCTTTTCAATGCCGGACAGAATGCAAAAAAGCGTCGCATTCTCACGATATTTATACAATCCCTCCCGGCAGGTAAACGCAGCCTCTTCCATCTGCCCCATTTCGCGCAGAACGGTGGCTTTGGCAGCCAGAATGGCCGGATGATCCGGCGACACCTTATTTGCCACATCAATCACTTTCAGCGCCATATCATGCTGCTGCTGTGCCATCAGGCAGTCCGTCATCTCCAGATAGGCATCCAGATAGTCCGGCTGTTGTTTAATCACATGATTAAAATGAGTGATTGCGGCCCCGTAATCATTCAGGTCGCGGCAGGTGCGTGCGTAATAGAACTGCACGTCCGGTTGCTCGAATTTCAGCTTCAATGACTGCGCCAGCGCTTTATTGGCCTCAATCGTCTTGGCCAGATCCAGCATCACCGCCCCCAGTGCTGCCCAGATTTCAGGCCGGTCATTCTGTGTTTTCAGCGCATCTCGCAGCAATCTTTCTGCCTCGGTCGACTTTCCCCTCTTACGCAGGGATTGCACATCGTTAAGCAACGAAGAAGACGATACGGAGGCCATAGACATGCCAGCCAGCCTATCCCATTGCACAAAAAAAGGCCAGTACCGCCGAAAAGAAAATAAAGCACTCCTAAAAAGAGGCTTTTACTTGCTTTTATTATATGATTATTTATCCATAATAGGCGCACAGGCGAAAGGGAGAGCTATGCCAAGAAGAATGCAGTCCATTATGGCGAACGTGGCGGCGGATGTAGAAAAATTCGCAATGATCAACGAACGCATTTCCGGGCAGATTAACCTGCTGGCGCTAAACGCGACCATTGAGGCTGCGCGCGCCGGAGACGCTGGCCGTGGCTTCACCGTGGTAGCCTCGGAGGTGAAAGCCCTCGCCAAACAGGCATCAGACAATTCGCTGGAATTCCGCAAAGTGGTGCTCAACCGGATTGAACAGGGGCGCCACGTCACCGATATGCTGGTATACGATCTGGAGGGCGACCGCCTGTGTGATGTCGGGCATACCGTTGTGCAGCAGATGATGCGTAACCTGCAGGAGCGCACCTCGGATATTCGCTGGTGGTCGATGGATCGCGAATTTCACTGGTGCCTGCAAAAGCCGTCGGAAGAAAGCGTAAGAAAAGCATTACAACGTCTGGGGACACTTAACAATTTCTATCCGATTTGCATGAATATCGTGCTGACCGATAGCAAAGGGACGGTAGTGGGTGTGTCGAATCTGGAAAAATTCTCAGGTATCATGGGCACGGATGTCAGCGGTCGCAGTTGGTATCGCAATGCTATGAATCTGGTGAGCAGTGAAGAATATATCGTGGATGATGTCCATGTGGACGGTCTGCACAGCAATACGCCGACGGTGACCTGTGCAACGGCAGTGCGTAAGGATGCTGATCCGAATGGCGATCCTGTGGGCGTATTGGCGCTGTTCATTGATTGGGAAACCGAAGCGCAGAAAATACTGAAACAGGAACCACGCCTGTCGCCGGAAGAATGGTCGCGTACTGTGATCATGATGCTGGATTCTAAGCATATCATCACTGCGTCATCGGATAAAAATAACGAATTCAATCCGTTCCCGCTGAGAGAAAACGGAGAGCCCAAAGGCAGTTATGATGATGAAAATGGCAACAAGGTTGCCTTTGCCCGCAGTCAGGGATACCGCGGCATCAATGGTCTCGGTTGGTTTGGTGTTGTGGTTCAGCGTCCACAAACCACCAAGGAAATTGAAAGCCAGATTCGTGCCAGCCGCACGGCGACGCATGAGCCGGAAAAAGCCGAAGCAGAAGCCGACACAACAGAAGAACCCGCTGTATAACCGAAGCTGTCCTGCTATACTGGGCATATGCTATCCCCGGACTGTATCGCAGCATTGCAATCCATCGTTGGCCCATCTTATTGCATTGATGAGTCGTCCCCGGCCATAAGCTCCTATATCACGCCTGAACGCGGCTTGCCCGGCCACACGCCGTTGGTGGTGCGCCCGGCGGATCATGCCCAGCTGCAGGCTGTTCTTGCTGCCTGCAATCAATTCCGTGCCCCGCTGGTCATCCGCGCCGGGAATACCGGGCTGGTGGAAGCACAGCGCCCGGAGGGTGAAATCGTGCTCGACCTCTCCCGTATCAACCGGCTGTTGTCGCTGCAGGATGCTGCGGGCCATCAGGTCACTTTCACCACACCCGACGACATAACGGAAACCGAAGCCCGCATCACCCACTGGCGGCGGGAGCTGGAGGCAGGCAAAGACGCGCTGGATACGGAAACGATAACATTGACGGCACAAACCGCGCTCAGCATTTATGCTACCAATCAGGTGTTGGAAGTCATTGGTCGCACCATCCCCATCGAGATGGCCTCGCACTATACCGCCTCTCTCGGTGCCTGTGTGGCCAACGGCACCGCCGCTGCCAACGCCATACGCTACGGCACGGCAGCGGATCAGGCCGTTGCGGCATGGGGCATTTGGGGCAATGGCGAAGATACCGGTGAAACGCAAAAAAAATCGCGAAACGTCCCCTGCAATCTCATCATTAATTCGGCACGTTTCCCTTATGGTGGCGACACGCTGATCGGCACGCAGGGTGTACTTGGCATCATCACCCGCCTTACCATCACCACCCAGCACATCCCGCAGGAACGCCAGGCCGTCCTGCTGGCAATGGATAGCTACATCGCTATCGAACAACTCAAACAGGCAGTGCAGCAACGCTTCGGTGAGCAGCTCGAACAATACGAATTGATTTCCGCCGCCAGCATGCGCCAGATCCGCCAGCATAAAGAGGACATCTTCGCCCGTCTCTTTGCCATGCACCCGGCACCTGCCACGCTCGATGCGCCCTACTATGTCATGATCCAGTTGATGGGCGGGAGCGACCTTGCCGAGCAATTACTGATCTTCCTGCAGGAAACCGACATCCTCGAGCAGCATATCGGCTATGCCAGTGACGCTGGCGATGTCAAATCCCTGCGCCATTTCGCCACCGAAGCCAGCAACCTCGCCACCGATGCCGTCAAGGCCAGCCCGGCGGATGAGCGCGAGCATTACCGTCTGGCGCTCGACATCGCTATGCCGCTGGCAAAGATCGACGCCTGCATGCGCGACCTCTATGCCCTGCGAGACATCTATCCCTTTCTCACCATCGCCGAATTTGGCCATATCGGCGTCGGCGCCCTGCATGTTCACCTGATCCGCACCGACGGCGAACCCCTCACTGCCATCAAGAAAGAACTGCTGAACGACGTCCTGCAATGCCTCGCCCGCCACGGCGCCACTTACAGCGCTGAGCACGGCGTTGGCACCAAATGGGCGGAGGCTTTCATCGCCTACACCCCGCCCGAAATACTGCAGGAGATGACCGCCGCCATGCGTGCGCATGACCCGCACGCCATCCTCAATCCGCGCGCCTTCGGCAAAGTTAGATTATTATCTGAGACCTAGCGCCTGCCACGCCTCGGCAATCGACTGCGCCTGCTCAGCATCATAGAGCGTAAACGGATCGAAAATCGCTGTCCCAAGCGCCGCTTCCAGCGCCTGCTGGTCATACTGCCCACCATCTTCCGCCTCGCGCATCCCGGTGGCATGTTTCAGGTTGGACATGAAAATCCCGGCCGCACTCACCGGCAGAAAATCCTCATAGGTCATCGGGATGGCGCGCACCTTTCCGGCGGCCACCAGCGCCTCCATCGGCGCATCCTCAGCCGCAGCCCCCGGCACTGCCTCATAGAGAAAATAGGCCAGACCTTCGGTGCGCAGCGTCTCGTAATCATCCGGAATGCCGGAAAAATCGCCACTGGCCAGCGCCGCATCATACAATGCTCGCCCGGCTGGCGTCAGTGCAATCCCCCGCGCCTCGATCTCACCGAACCGTGCCCGGTGTGTCCCCTCGCGCAGGCCGCCATCCGCTTCCGGAAATGCAATCGCCTCATCCAGCGCCCGGAAAGAGGTCTGCCGCAGCAGGATCGGCGCCTGCCGTCTCGGCGGCCCCTGAATCGCATCGATCATCGCGATGCCTTCCTCTTCCTTCATCCGACGATACAGCTCATCCATATCCAGCACCCGCGGCGTCAAATGATTGATATGCGGCCCGCGAAAACACACCACATCCGCCGCCAGATCGCTGATTGCCGCCAGCTTCTCGTAAAACGCCAGCGATGCTGTCGCCTCGCTATGCCAGCGAAACGTCTCCAGCGCTTCCGCCACAAACGTCTCGGCATCACCTTCCACCAGCCCGCCATCCTGATGATGTTGCGCCACCAGCGCCAGCGCACCATCGGTGAAAATCTGGCGTTGCTCTAAATGCTCCCGCACCGCCCGGCGCGTCTCGTCATCGAAAAATTTCGGATTATCGATCTGCAGCAGCGAGGTAAACACCCGAAACGGATTCTCCGCCAGTGACTGCCGCGTGAGTGGCCGAAACGCCGTCGAATGCACCGGCAGATCGCGCACGCTGAGGTCGTAATACCCCACCGGATGCATATCCATCACCGCAAACAGTCGCGCCATTGCCGTCATTTCCTCCGGCAGGCCGAGGCGAATCGCCCCGTGACGCTCACTGCCCACCCGGTCGAGATCGGCCACCTCATCCTGCATCGTCGCCGCCGTATCCTGATTCACAGCCGCCACCACCCGCAGCATCGTGCCGTAAAGTGGCACTTCCTGCTGATACATGGCGGACATGGCGCGGGCAAACGCGGCGCGAATCTGGCTTGGAGGAACGAAACGGCTCATGCGGCGCATTCTACTGCAGAATGACACCAGAACACAAGTGAAAAATGAGAGGGTGGTACCTCGGGTCGGACTCGAACCGACACGTCCGAAGACACCGGATTTTGAATCCGGCGCGTCTACCAATTCCGCCACCGAGGCATGGTACCGTGATCCCGCATCATAGGGCGCGCCAACGGATCGTCAACAATTTCTGCAGGTTGCAATCAAGGCACGGCAGGGCTATTTATAAAGCATGGTAACGGCAAAACGTATGATGGCCTGCATAGGCCTCCCGGCGGTGGTAGCGCTGGCTGGCGCGCTGACCTCGCAATACGGCTTCGGCCTGCATCCCTGCGACCTCTGCATCTACCAGCGCATCCCCTACGCCATCATCATCGTGTTAGCATTGATCGGCGTCATAGTCAGCAAGCATCGCGGTCTGCTCGGCATCATTCTGGTGCTGGCGGCACTGCTCTACCTGATTGATGGCGGCATTGCCGTCTATCATGCCGGGGTGGAGTGGGGCATTTTTGAGGGACCCGATAGCTGCAGCTTCAAAGCGGGCGGCGGCTCGCTGGAAGACATCCGCAACCGGTTGATGAATGCACCGCTGGTCTCCTGCAAAGACACCACCTTTGAGCTGTTCGGCCTGTCGATGGCGGGCTGGAACGTGCTCTATGCCTTTGCCGGAGCGCTGCTCTCCGCCAAACTCTATCTTCGCTTCAGAAAGCCTGCGCATGGTTAAACCACGCACCATACCGGGTGACCGGGCACTTGCCGCTGCTTCCGTCACCAGCGCCATCCGCGTTGACCATGCCGGCGAATACGGTGCCGAGCGCATCTATGCCGGGCAGCTCGCCATGTTGAAGGGCAGCCCGAAAGAAGCATTGATCCGCGACATGAAAGAGCAGGAAGAAAAACACCTGCACACCTTCGACACCATGATCCGCGAACGCCATATCCGACCGACCGCACTGCTGCCGTTCTGGCATGTCGGTGGCTTCATGATGGGGGCGATGACTGCCATGCTGGGTGATAAGGCGGCCATGGCCTGCACTGTCGCCGTTGAATCGGTCATTGACGAACATTACCGCGGGCAGCTGGAAATCCTGCCCGAGGAAGAGGGCGAACTGAAACAAACCATCGAACAGTTCCGTCAGGAAGAAATGGAACATCACGATATCGGGCTGGAACATGGCGCTGAACAGGCCCCGCTTTACGGGCTGATTCACGCTTCTGTCTCCGGCATCACCCGCGCCGCCATCTGGTTGTCGACGCGGATATAAGGAGAACGTTACTTTTTAGAGGGGGTGAGCGAATAGTTCACCAGAGGAGGACATGATGAAAACACTGCTGACGATCCTCAGTTTGATGATAGCTGTCGCCGTATCTGACACATACGCGGAGGATGCCCCTGTGACGGATATCCACCGCGCCATCGTCGCCCATGAAGAGGGCTGGCTGAACACTTCGCGCGCGCTAACGGCGGAAGAGCTGAGTGGCCGCATCATCCTGCTCGATTTCTGGACATACTGCTGCATCAACTGCATGCATGTCATCCCCGACCTGCATTATCTTGAAGAAACCTTCGGCGATGATCTGACCGTCATCGGCGTTCACTCCGCCAAATTCAGCAACGAAAAAGACACCGCCAACATCCGCAACGCCATCCTGCGTTACGGCATCACTCACCCGGTGGTGAATGATTACGATTTCTCCACCTGGCAGAGTTTTGGTGTGCGTGCATGGCCAACCTTCGTCCTCATCAACCCGGATGGCAAGGTGGAGCAAACCTATGCCGGAGAGGGCAACCGCAATAAAGCTGAAGCCGACATTCGCAAATTGCTGCAAAATTACCAATTGAATAAAGACCGAGAAGCTTTGCCGATTGCGCTGGAATCGGATAAAGCACCGCCAACTTATCTCAGCTTCCCGTCCAAACTCACCTATATCGACGATTACAAAGGCACTCCGGCGCTGGCCATTTCCGATACCGGCAACAACCGTATCGTCATCATCACGCTGCAGGGCAAGGTGCTGGGCACCATTGGCAGCGGCAAGGAAACACTGAAAGACGGCACAGTGGAAACCGCCGCCTTCCGCCAGCCACAGGGTATGGCGCATCAGGACGGCAAACTCTATGTCGCCGACACGGGCAACCATGCGCTGCGTCTTGTTGATCTGCGCTCTGGCGAGGTAACCACGTTGGCAGGCGATGGCACACGCGGTGGCCGCCGCTTCGTCAAGAACCAGAAAGCCAGCTCGACGGAACTGGCCTCACCGTGGGATCTGGCCTTCCTGCCAGATGCAAACCAATTGCTCATCGCTATGGCAGGCACCCATCAGCTCTGGCAATACGACATCGCTGAGGGCACCGTCACTACCGTGGCGGGTAACGGTAAAGAATCCATCGAAGACGGTGCGTTCCCGATGAACTCGCTATCTCAGCCGAGCGACTTGTCCGTCGTTGGCGACACGGTCTATTTTGTCGATGCTGAAACCAGCAGCCTGCGTCAGTGGCAAGACGGCAAAATCACCACGCTGATCGGACAGGGACTGTTCGACTTCGGCTATGAGGAAGGTAACCGTGCCACTGCCCGCATGCAGCATCCGCTGGGGGTCTATGCCGATACCACCGGTGTCTATGTCGTCGATAGTTATAACCACGCTATCCGGCGCTATGATCCGCGCATTAAAACGCTCAGCAACTGGGCGGGCTCCGGCACCAGCGGTGCCGAGCTGGACGATCTGGATGATGATCTCTTCAATGAGCCGAACGACATCCTGCATATAGGCGGGCTCTATTACATCGCTGACACCAACAACCACCGCATTGTCACCATCGATGCGACATCCAAAAACGTCGCCGCGCTGACCATCGAGCCTCCGGCGGAACAGACAGCTGTAACCTTTGCGGAGGATATCCCGAATGCGCTGGAATTGTCGCCACACACCGTAAGCGGTCAGAACAACACCATCACCTTGGCGTTGGAGCCGGGCTGGAAGATCAACGGCGATGCCCCAAGTTACCTCGCCTTATGCCGATATGGAAGAGGGCGCGGCCGCGATAGAGGCATTTAATGCGGAAACCCTGCGTGCCGAACATACCGTCACCCTGTCCATGCTCGCGCCCGGCGAATATCGTCTGCAAGGGGTGCTCTATTACTGTGAAGCCAGCGGTGAAGGTCAGTGCCTGATTGCAGGCGTTGACGTGCCGGTAAACGTGAAAAATGACGGTGAATCAAATATTTCCATACCGTTAACGCCGCCGGCGGAATAGGCGTCAACACCGGGGGTTTTGTTAATATCGGGTAATATCCTATTGGTTTTTCTATTCTATCTTTACTTATCCACAATTAGAGTGTAGGCTACGAGCCGAAAAAAGGTGAAAACGTATGTCTCTTTATGAAAAAGCAGAGCAAGAACCCCTTTTTTCCGATGTAGTGAATGATCCGATCGTTAAAATGTTGATGCATTACGATGGGATACGGCCGGAAGACTTCGATGTCATGGCGGCCAAGATTGCATGGGAAAGTAAAGAAGCCGCATAAGGTTTAAGGGTTGATGAAGAACCGGGATAAAACGCCCGGTCGCCCCTGTTTTTGTTGCATATTTCCTAATATTTCCTAACCAAGCTGTCATAAAAAGTTCAAATAACGTGCCGTTGTTTATGGTATAATAGCTACCATGAATAAAGTCTGGTCACATCGTCTGAAACGTCTGGTGCTGGTTGCTTCTGCGGCGCTGGCGCTGAGTGCGTGCCGCCCGTGGGATCTGTATTACATCGAGCCGTCAGGCCCGTCGGAATACCAGCTGGGCTGGCAGGATGGCTGTGATACCGGC
>JAUIJX010000033.1 GCA_030430795.1 Alphaproteobacteria bacterium
ATTGCTGGTGCGCGGTGAAAGTCCCGAAGGCGAAGGGATTTATGCCTATGTGGCTGTGCGTGCCGATCGCCTTGAAGAATTCATGGAGGCACAGAATTCCGGCATGTTCTATCCTGAGGATTTCGGTGTGGTGATTGAGTCCGGCGAGGGCGAACCAACCGATGACGTCAAGGAACGCATGGAGCGCGATTACGGGTTTAACCATCAGATGATGATCGATATTCCTGATCCGGCGCATGCCAACGAGCTGACGCATAATCTGGTGGGAAATCCGGCTACCGACGAAGGCTAGCCCATTCTCAATAATTGTAGGTTTTTATGGGTTTTTCGGGGGTTTTGTGCGCCCGGAGTCTTTGAATCTTCATCAAATCGTCACACGCCTGAGAGCCGATTTTCGCTATAATTTATGGTGTATAAATGTATGTGGCACCATAGGAAAGCATGAGCACAGAAAACGGCACAAAAATTAAGCCCGGCACACGGAGAGCGTATATCTCTGCGGGGCGTTTTGTGGCCGAGGCCGGAAGTATCGCGACCTCGTTCGGGGCGATCTATGCTGCGGAGAAACTAGCGCCGCATCAGGTGGAAGATTTCAAGAATTACGTAGCGAAGCGGATTGTGAAACCACGTCTGGCCATGTTTGAAACGGTGGCCGACGCGATGCCGACGCTGGAAGGTGAAGAAGGGCAGGATGAACGCCGTCAGATGACGCCGGATGAGAAAGCCAAGCAATTTGCCAGCGCACTGGTGGATTTCTCGATTATGGGAACAGCGGGCATTTTGGGGCAGGTGGCCATACAGAAGCTTTGTAACCATAAGCTGGGGCTGGGCAAGCTGGAAAATGAAAACAGCAAAATGATGATGGCGGCACTGGCGGACCGGGGTGTGCAGCTAGGCGCTATCGGGATGATGAATACCATGGCCGTGCAGCCGACGCAGGCGTTGCAGGAAACGGTGGCGAAGAATGTGATGAAGAAGATCGGCGTGAAAGACGATGACGATGCCATGAGCCGGGCAAAATATCTGGTGAACTGGCAGTTGCCGAACGCATTGGGGATGGTGGGCTCGCTGCTGATGCAGGATCGTTATTATGCCCAGCATTATAATCACCGATGAGTATGGTATTTCGAGGGGGCTGGAGTTTAGGCAATGCTTGTGACACCATAGGAAACCATGAGTTCAACAGACGTTAAAACACTAACCTCCGGTCAGCGAAGACTCCGTCTCTCTACAGGACGAGTCATTGCCGAAGCCGGGAGTATTGCGACGTCATTCGGGGCGATCTACGCCGCTGAAAAACTGGCGCCGCATCAACTGGCCGATTTCAAGAATTACGTAGCGAAGCGAATCGTGAAGCCGAACTTGCCAGCTTTTGAGTCGCTGGCCGATGCGCTGCCAACGCTGGAAGGCGAAGAAGGACAAGAAGAACGCCGTCAGATGACGCCGGATGAGAAGGCCAAGAAATTTGCCAATGTACTGGTGGATTTCTCGATTATGGCGGCTGCGGGTATCGTAGGGCAAACGGCGATTCAGAAGCTCTGTAACGAACAGCTCTTTAAACTGGGAAAACCGGATAAGATTACCGGCAAACTGATGTTGGCATCATGCGCCGATAAGGCGATACATTTAGGGTCTATCGGGGTGATGAATACGATGGCGGTGCGGCCAACACAGCATCTTCAGGACGCTATGGCAAAGCATGTGATGAAGAATATCGGCGTGAAAGACGATGATGTTGCCATGAGCCGGGCAAAGTATCTGGTGAACTGGCAATTGCCGAATATGATTGGAATGCTGGGATCGCTGCTGTTGCAGGATCGTTTCTATGCCCAGCATAATAATCGATGAGTAGCATTATTTAAATTCATGCATCTGTTGATCTTGCGAAGCTGCACCGTGTGTGCGGACGGGTTTGTCGTGCGCCGATTGCTGGCCGGGAAGGTGGTATGGCTGCCAGTCTCTGAAGGACGACGACTGATGGGGCTGGGCTACGGGAAAAGGCAGTAATCTGCCTGTTTTTTTTACAACCAATTGTGAGGGTATTATGGAGTTCTCTTATCAGGAGCGCTTGCTTTCGCGCGTGGTGGAACCGGCATCGGAGCCGGTGACGCTGGCGGAGGCCAAGCTTTATCTCAGAGTAGACGGCAGCGACGAAGATACGCTGATCAGCGAGATGATCGTGGCGGCGCGGGTGGCGGCGGAGCAGTATTTGCGCCGGTCGCTGATTACGCAGCAATGGAAGCTGGTGTTTAATACGCATGCGCCGATGGATGTGTTCCTGCCGATGGGGCCGGTGCAGTCGGTGGTCAGCGTGGTGACAGTGGCGGAAGACAGCAGCACCGAAGCGGTGAGCAGTACGCTCTATCGTCTGAGTGCGTCGAAGCGGGAGATCTGTTTCGAGCAGGTGATTTCCGCGCATCAGGTGGAGATTACCTACGGCACCGGGTTCGGCGATCCCGAAGATGTGCCGGCGCCGGTGAAGCAGGGCATCTTCGCGCATATCAGCGAAATGTATGACGGGCGCAGCCGTGCGACGGCACTGCCGGACATAGCCGTGGCGCTGTACTTCCCGTTCCGTGAGGTGGCGCTATGAGTAATGCGCGGTTAGACGGAAAAGTGATTAGCGGTGAGTTGCGGCAGCGTATCCGTATCGAACAGCCAGTGCTAAGCGATGACGGGCTGGGTGGCCATGCGCGTAGCTGGGAAGAGGTGACAACGGTCTGGGCGCATATTCACCCGGTTTCCAGGCGGGAGCGGTTGGTCGACGGGCAGCTTTCCTCGGTGGTGACGCATCGGATTGTGATCCGCTATCGGAGCGGGATTACCGCCGCTATGCGGGTGCTGTTCGGCAACCGGGTGTTTACCATCCGTGCAGTGATTCAGCCGGAGCATCGCAAGACAACGCTGGAGATTCTGGCAGCAGAAGGAGTGGCATCATGAGCGGGCAATATCTTGAAGCGTTTCAGCAGGCGATCTATGGCGTGCTGGACGGTGACGCGACGCTGGGTGCGATGGTCGGCGGGGTCTATGACCGGGTGCCGGAGGGATCGGCCTATCCGTATCTGGTGTTCGGCGATGGGCGCAGCCGCGACGTGCAGGCGATTGCAACGGAGGATGAGGATATTTCGCTCCGGATTGAGGTGTATTCCCGCAGCGGCGGGCGCAAGGAAGCGCTTGGCATTGTCGCACGGGTGCATGATGTGCTCGACGATCAGACGATTAGCCTTGGTGGCGGGCTGACGCTGGTGTGGATCAGTGTGCAGGATGTCTCTGTGCAGATGCGCGCTGACGGTTTGACCTGGCGCGGTGTCATGGATGTGCGGGCGAGGGTGAGAGGTTAGGCTATTTACCGGCGGCCGGGGCCGGGTTCATGCGCTGGTCTTCAATACCCATGCGCGAGAGGTCGATTTTGTGAGCAGAGACTTTATAGGCAGAGGTTAGTTTATGCTCCTGAAATTCCAGAATAGTTGGGCGATGATCATCATCAAAATGGTAGAGCCAGCGCTCATAAGATACTTCCGGAGTCTCGCCGTTTTCCTGCCCGAGCGGTTCGCCCAGCGCCAGACGCACCATGACGGTGCTGGCGCCCATAAAGATGGTGTTGTTGCGCAGCAGGGTCTTTTTCTCTTTGGAAATCGGTAGGATATCGATCTTAGCCAGACGTTGCTGTTCTTCCTGGGTGGTTGGCTTCATATTGAAGGCAATCAGAATGGATGACAATGCCTGCGGCTGCAGGGCGTTGAGCAAAAACATTCCGCCCAGAACGATAACGAACAGGCTGATAAATAATATTAAAAACTTCTTTAAGCCTTTCATGGCCGGTATGTGCCCACCAAAATTATAACGTAATATACTGCCTATCTTACGCGGAAAGGTTGAATATTTGGTTAAAAAATTAACGTTTCTAAGGGGTTGCGGCGCGAAGTTGCGTCAGAAACTGGCGGAACTGCTTTTCCGCTGAGGCAAGATAGGCCGGATCGCAGGAGGCATCGACATAGATGCTTTCGTAAGTGCCCTGTGCGGCAGTGAAGATGCTGTATACAAGCGATTTGTCGCCGCCGATGCGTTCTGCTTCCCGTGCCAGCGAATTGTTGATCAGGGTCAGATCTTCGATGGTGGCGCGGTGGCAGCGCTCCATGAACATATAGCTGACATAGGCATCCTCGTATTGCGATTTCAGGTTATCCAGCATTTCTTCCGGGCTGGGCTGTGGTTCAGCGGTTTGTTCCGGGAAATTCAGTGGTTGCAGGCCTTCATCCGTGATGGTGCCCGCGATTTCAGAGGTGCTGAGTGGTGCCGATTCAGCGATTTCCTGTTGTTCCGGCGCAAAACGACGCATATCTCCCACCGCGACGGCGATCAGGGCAATGCACCAGACCACAATCAGCAATATGCTGCGCCAGCGTGTGGTGGCGAAGAGTTCGTGGTAGGCGTGGCGGTTGGGCTGTTCCAGAAATTCACGGTAATAACGGTGCTGGAAGCGGTGCCAGAAAATGACGCCGATCAACGGCAAGCCAAGCAAACACCATTTTAGCGGTATATGTGAGGGTAGGTTACTTAGTGCGCTGGTTATTTCCACGATGTCTCATGCCGTTATGCGGAGCGGTATGCTCCCGGCAAAAAGACTAGCCTGCGTTGTTGCGGCAGTCAATCACGAGTGATTTGCTACCGATGCTGCGGGTTTTGTTGATGCGTCCTGTGGTCATGCAACGGTATTCCACTTCGACTGCCTTGTGGCAGGTTTGTGCCGGATCAAAGCCAAAGGTTTCCGAAGATGCCTCGATAGCGCAATGTTCCAGCCCGTTACACAGAGAGGAAAGCGGACGCAGGATGTTGTTGCGGCGAATAGGTTTGGTCACGTTATGGGCGGAATTTTTGGCGCCGACATAGGCGTTGCAGTTCTTGCCCCAGGTTGCTTTAGATATCTGAATGAAGCGCTCGTCTATCGGCTTTGCTGAGATCGGCTGATTTGCCTGACCAGGGGTGGTGAACACCATAATGGCCGACATGGTGATCATCAGGAAGCTTGCGACTATGGCGTGATATTTAACCTTCATTGCTTTTTTCTCTTTTGATTCTTTAACCCTTTATTTGATTATAAGGTTAAAGAGTAAAATAAGGATTAACAAAAAAGGCTAATAATATTAAATTCTATACTGTTATTGCGATGGTGCATGGGCGGGTTGCTGAACCCGGTCATCCGCTTCTACTGTAGGTGTCTCGGTCGGATGGACGGCAGTGCCGTTTTCTACTTCTTCCGCACTGGCTGCGCCAGATATTACCACACCGCCGGCAGCAGCGGTTATACCCGCAGCTCTGAGGCCCGGACTGCCGATTGCAGTGTGAGCGGCGCCGATGCGTTCTCCTAATTTTACAGCGTGTTGTTCCACATTGGATGCAATTGCCCTTGGATCAATGCCCATACGTTTTAAGAACCCTTGTTCGGAAAGGCTTAATTTTTCACCAAGGCCGATTTTACGACTGATGCCTCCCACGACTTTTGCGCTGACACCCCCTGTCCAGTGAAGTCCGGCGGCATTCAGGCGATCCAGAACAGCGCTGCCAAGGCTGGTATCCGTGGTACTGCCCAGTGCATTGGAAATAGCATCCGCTGTTTCTTTGGTGACGTAAATACCGGCCACTTCCGCAGCTCCACCGGCGGTGAGTCCTGCTGCCGTTCCCAAAATACGTCCGCCTCCTGCGGCTGCTTTAGCGCCGGCTCCAACTACCCGTGCAGCACGGGCAGCCGGCAGCCACATGACAGCCAGACTGGATACGTCCGCCGCGTCCTGCATCGAGAAACCCGGTTTATTAAGGTAAAAATGGTTGCCATTGACGCTCACGAAGGAATTGCCATATGCGTCCATATCAAACTCAGCGCCCGGAATGTGTTTGGCAATGATTTCCTCACGCCCTTGCGTGGAAGAATCCACAATAAATGCGGCGGCGATTTTAGCTATCGTCCAGTTGTTTGAAAGCGACCAGTTGGAACCAAGGCCAAGGCTTTCGGGATCCGACATTGAGAATTCCGGGTAATCGAATTGTGCCTTGAATTCGCCGTCGCCTGTGAAGTAATTGCCGACCGTGGTGGCTGTGCCAACTACGATGCCCTGTTTTTCTTGCGCTTCACCTGCTGGTGGCGGTGTAGAGGTTTCGGTCGATGTCTGTCCGGTGACTGCCGCCGCTGCAGGCGTTGACGTAGTTGTCGTAGTTGTAGGCTGCTGTGGGCGCGAGGCAACCATATCTGCCGTCATGGTGGCAAAGCTCTGGCGTAGTGTCTGTTCGTCCGCAGCACTTAAGGTAAAGTTCGGATCAGCCTTGAGCTTGAGTTGTTTGTAGACGTTGACGCCGACTTCCACTGCCGTGGATTCCGGCAATTCCATGCTCTTTTTCGCAATGGCGTTGGCTTTTTCTGCGGCGTCTTCGGCGGCCAGTGCCTGTGCGTGTTCTTCTACTTTGATTCTGCTGAGTGATTCTTCCGTTTCCGGAGAGAAGAAATTTTTGACACCCGATGCCAGTTCGCCGAGGTAGCTAAGGATACCCGATAATAATCCTATAAAAAAACCCAGAATTGGACCAAAATCCTGCCGGGATTGCGTGATGCTGTCGGTGATGTAGTCGCTCATGCTTTTGTCTGGACCCAGACTGCTAAGGCCTCCCAGATCCTGAAACGATTGCAGGCCGTAATGCATGGTAACGTTTTGCGGCAGTTCCTCACGTACCGTATCCGCTACCGCGAAGGCGATTTTCTCCGGGCCGTGTTCCGCCACTTTATCCAGCAGTGCCAATTCTTGTGCCGTGGCGCCGTGCTGCTCAAGCGTCATCTCACCATCGAGCAATTTCTGGCGGGTCGCGTCGTCAATATTCGGATGGAGCTGGAAATATGCCATCAGGCGGATGTTTTGCGAGATGGCCGGAGTGACTTCTTCCATCAGTTTGCCATAGACCGGATCGGCTTTCAGCCCGTCGATATCTTCGCGCAGGCCGTCACTTGCCGGGGTACGCAACCAGTTCATCAGGCTGACATCCTCTTCGGAAAGCAAGTCGGTGGCACTGGCGATATCGGATAGCCATCCGCCGCCAGACGTCATCTGCTCGTCGATCAGCGCACCGGCAGCGTATTCGCGTACGCTGTCTAATGCATTGCCAAACCAGCCTTTGTCTTCGTTCTCTGCCATAAGTCTCTGTCTATACTATTCCAACACTTAGCATAGCATAGCTATGTTACTGTTTTGTGAAGGATTGCTATATTTATTCAGAAGGTTATTTCAGTGGAGCCGGGCCAGAATCAAGGCTGGCAGACGGTTTGCCGATATTCTCAAGCTGTATAGCCATCACCAAATCATCCTGCGATATGCGTTGATGTTCAACGGTGGTTTCCGTTGGGGCGGCATCGCGGGCAGCGTTACGTACATCCGACGAGATTTGTGCTGTCGGTAGTTCCAATGGTCGGACCGTATCGCCCGGTGCATTGCCGGGATTGCCGCCCCGATTCCGGTGATACCAGTTGGTGCCCTGAACAGTGGACGCGCCGGGAGCAGAACCATCCACATCAAGGCCGTGAATGACTGCCGCCATACCGTGCAGATGTTCCGTGCGCGGCAAGATACTCGTGCCCATGACAGGGTCAGTGGTTCTGCGGCCAGTCACGCCTTCGGCAAGGCGTATTTTATAGGCCATGAATTCTTCCGGGCTGGATGGTGCGACACCCAGATCGTTAGTGGTGGCCTGCAGTATGTCGCGGTGCAGGTTCTCGTTGGCTTTCTGTTCGCGTTGACGCGCCAGCCCGGCGCCGGTTTCATTCCATGCCAGTGCTGCTGCTTCAAAACTGAAACCGTTAGTGAAGAAGGCGACGATGGCATTCATGAGCTTTTTGAAAAAATCGAACGGTGAACCATTTTCCTGTTCCCTGAAGCGCGCCTGTGCACGGCCACCGACAAAACCTCGTGCGTTGGCGTATTCGTCGCCCATGAGATCAACGGCGTCGCGTGCGGCTTGCCATGCTTTATCTTTATTCAGGCTATCAGTTTCCTTCATGCGCTTTTCAAGCGATTCAGCAAAGGCGACATCGGTGGCGTAGGTGCTCTTGGCTTGCTCGGTGCCGTGTTCCACCGTCAGCATCGTTTCCGCGATGCCAAACAGGTTCATTTCGTAATGATGTGTGCCGCGGCTGTCGATGCCCGTCAGGATGCTGATGGCCGGACCTTCTCCGAATTTGCCGATGGAATCTTTGTTGGCTTCCAGTGCAGAGCGTACGTGTTTAGCGTAATCAATGGCCAGCCTCTGGGCCTCAACAGAATTCAGGCTGCCTATATTCGGATGATTGGCTATCCATTGGTTGGTGGCCGAGGCAATAACAGAAGAGACAACCGGAACGTCTCGTTCGTAATCCGATGCTTTCAGGTGTCCTTCGGCATCCATCTTATCCAGAATGGCATTCAGGGTTTGACCTATCTCTGCCTGATTGGTGATCGAATGCATGCCCGCATCCGTGCCTTCCGACATTTCATATAATTCGAGCAACGTGGAAGGTACGGCAGGTGCCGGTGCCTGAGTGGAGAGGCGGCCAGTTAAGCTCTCCGGTAATTCCGGTTCCGTTGCTGCATCTGCTGAACGGGTAGCTTCGTCTGCCGGAGGGGCTGTTTCCGCTGTCGCATCTTCTTCCGGTTGCGTGTCGTTCGGCAATAAAGATCTTGGTGGGCCGTTAGCAGTGCGTGTATCCGCTTCCGGTGCAGGTCGCGGTGCTGGTATCGGTGGTGGCGTTGGCATTTCAGTTTCAGTGCGTGCCGCTTCTGACTCTGCAATCTGTTGCTCCGGTATGCGGAAGGTCGGGTCGTTCGGGACGTCGCGCTTCAGCACCGCCAGCAGGTTCGGCTGCTCGCCGGACGGATAACGGTAGGGAAAACCTTGCACCGTCACGCCGGTGACTTCATCCATGACGCTTGCGCGCTTGTCGATTAAATCTTCCAGAACAGCGCTGCCGTTTCGCCGGTGAATGGTCTCCATGCCCTGACGAGTGTGGATCGCCATTTCCAGCGCTGCATCTTCTGCGGAAATATCTTCGCCCGCTCTGATGCGATCGAATATATCCTGTTGTTTCTCGAACATGTAATGGCCGCCGATGAGCGCCAGTTCTTGGAGATATGGGCGCGCCTGATCCAGAGAGTAGCCGGTATCCATACCAACAAACGCCTCCTCCGCCTGCTTCAAAGCGTAGGCTTCGAGCTCAGGTTGGGTCATTTGCATGATGGGTTTGTCGGCCATATTTTTCCTTACGTAATTATTGCCTGCATGACGGTTTTATCTTTTTCCTCAAGCGTTGGCAGCGTGTTCAGGTAGTCGCTCAGCTGATTTTCATTGCCAAAGGTTTTGATGTAATCGATTTGTTCCGCACTCAGGCCGTATTGGTTCATCAGAACATCCAGCTCATTGTCAGTGATGTTCACAAACGTGTTTTGCGTCGTGACTGTCTGATCTGCTGCCGGAGCAGGCGGTTGCGTTGCTGTGCCTGCCAGTGCAAAGGCCGGTGCGGCGGCAGTGTTGTCTTGTTCCAGTGCGGCGATATGGGTGTTCAGGCGGGCATAGATACCGCCGTTGGTCGGGCGGAATTGTGCTTTACCGGCGCTGATGCCAGTGACTTCCAGCCCGGAAATCTGTGACGCGGCGCTGTGCGCTTTCTGCATGGCAGCGCGTTGTGCGTCGCTCAGATCTTCACCGAGCGGGACGTTATCTTCGCCTGTCAACTGGCGATAGGTTTCTTCGTAGACGCTGACATAGGCGGTGCTGGCACCGGCCATAGCATGTGTGGCAGCGTTGCTGGCATCGGTCTCGACGCCCATGCTGGCTGCCCACTGGCTAATACTCTGGCTGCCTTCCGCCATCAGAGCGGAGAGGCTGCTGCTGCTTTCTTCCAGCCCTTTGGTTATCGCTGCCTGTAATTTTGCCGTATCCAACCCTTCATCTGCCAGCGGTTGCAGGCTGGCGGTCAGCGTTTCATCCTGTTTGATGCTATCCGATGCGGTGCGTAGCTCGGATTGCAGGAACCCTTGCGAATTATCGTAGATAAGATCGGTGGCTAATGTTTTTGCGGTGTGGATGCCGTTCGATACTTTCTCTACACCATCTTTGGCCCAGTCCGGCGCAAAATCATTCCAAAGATTTTGAGCGCCACTGATTAAGCCGCCAATCAGTGTATCGACAAGAAAGCTTTTGAGGCCGTTATAGAGATCGCCTAATGGGGTGTTCTCACCGAGAAAGCTTAGCACTGTGCCGACGATCGGGATGGCCAGAACGAATTTCTCAAACCACCCCAGTCCCGTGTCTGTCGCGTTGCGTGCCGTGCTGATGGCAGCCTGCGTGGCGTCTGATGAGGTAGCGGTGTTGAATGCGGTGATCTGACCGGTGGTTAATGCCAAGATAAATCTCCTCTCACTTTACCTCCCCATTGTATAGACTACGCGCGTATAGGTGTGTGAAGATTGCATGACGGTTTAGTGAACGGATCGTAATGATTTTTCTGCAAAAAACAGGGATATACTTCATTAAACTGTAACAATGCTATGCTAGGTTGAAGGCTGAGGCTGTGTGCGCCTTGCGCATAAGCTTATGGAATATAATGAAAGTGACTTATGGAACTGGACGTTGAAGGTCTGAGACAAGCCTGGGAGAAGGAGCGCCGAGAACAAAAGCGCGACGGAACCAGCGAGAAATCAGAGAAGGTGCTGGGCGGATTGCTGTCCGTGTCACCGACCGTGGCGTCCGCCATCCGCGTCGGGATCAACTGGGCACAGCCGATTATCCGTCGCGGGTCAGAAGATTTTATCCGTACGCATGGCGAGTCTACACTAAGTCGCCTTCCAATCTCCGGTAACAGAGCTGCGGATATCGCTAATTATGCGGCGCATGCCGTCGGTTGGGGTATGACCTTCTACGATGAGCTTTCCGGGGTCAATGACAGCACCAAGAAATACTGGGCAGACAAAGCGGCGCTGAAAGAGAAACTGTCGACAGTGTCGAGCGCCTATGGCGGCGGGTTGGGCGCGCTGCGTGGCAATGAAGTGCTGGCAGTCGAGCAACGCCGTATCGGGCAATGTTTCCGCAGCCGCCTGATGTATGACACCACCAAGCTGATTGCATCTGCACCGCAGGCTTATATCAAGATGCTGGATGATAATGAGCGCCGGATGGGGCTTAAGGATAACGGTGTGCAATGGAAGCCAGGCGAATCCAATGAGAGCTTTGTTTCTCGCCAAAATGCCGCGATGAAACGTATGCGGTCGGCACGGAATGCGCTGACGGAGACTATCCATGCCGAAGCCGTAGTAGAAGCTGAAAGTAAGCTTGCTGCGGAAACCACTCCGGCAAAGATAGAAGCCTTTAAGAATAGAAACCCTGACGATAATAATGCTTCTGTCCAAGATATTACCGATAAAATCAGGGAAGAATTAACCGAGAGTATCTATCAGGATATGCTGCTTGACCGTGAAGAGGTTGAGAAGAATCAAGGCAAGCCGACACCGGAAAAAGATCGCCGCGATATTACCAAAGAATTGTTCGTGCCGCTCGGTGCCCTCGGTTCCGAGATTGCCAAGGATGCAGTGGATAAGCGCGATCAGGGACGTGAGCTGAAGACGACGGCGCTGGATCTGATCCGCAAGCTGAATGATAAGCTACGCGAAGATCCGGATGCCCGTAAGGTAGATGGGAAGCCGCTGGAGACCTATATCGTCGATATTTTTCGCACGCATCAGGAGAATATGGGTGAGCCGAGTCTGGGCAAACGCTACAAAGACCGGTTCGACGATTATGCCGCCAAGGAAATTGCTGAGGCGATTTATACAGGCGAGATGCACCCGATGGCGCTGGTGAATCTGGTCGGTGAGCGCAAGATCGTGAAGCCGGGCGGTAAGGATGTGGCGACGCGCTCTGAGATCGACGTCGCGATCAATGAGCAAAAAGAAAAAATGCCGGCACGGTTCGATATCGACCCGGATGAATATATTGCCGAGGCAGGGTTCAGCATCGATGACGTGAAAGCGACGATCGATAGTCAGGAAGGCCGCGCGCATGATTTCGCCATGTCGGTGTATCCGAAGGAAGTGCTGCTGAAGGCCGGGTATAAAGATGATGAGATCGAACTGGCATATGCGAATGAGAAGGCGCATATGGCGGAAGATCTGGGTAAGACATTCCTCGATCTGGCGACGCTTTCCGATGAAGAACTGAAAGCCGCGAATATCACCCCCGATGAAATCAAGCATGTGCGAGAATGGGCGGAAGAATATCGCGAACAGGGGCCGGAAGCGGTCATCGCGCATATGGTCAAAAAAGGCGAATTCGAGAAAAGTGCCGAATTCCTTGCCGCTAACGGGCTGGCGCTGGCGTTTGGTGACGGGATGCATATCGGCCAACGCTACGAGCAGGCCGGTGGGCGTTTGCACGGTGAGGAAGCCTCCGAACCGGAAGTGGCTGAAAAAGCCGAGAAAGACGAAGAGAAGCACGCGGGCGAGGCGCAGGATCACGCCCATCATGCGAGCGGTTCGCAACATAAACACAGCCATGATCACAGTGCCGATGATGACCCAAATAATCATGTTTCTCAGGCACATCATGAAATGCTGGAGGGGCGTGATAATCACGTCAATTTATGATTTGTTTACTTTTTTTAAAAAAAATGGCAGGTTGTCATCAAAGTGTCATACTTTATGGCTACTAAGGGGGCGCACGCAGATAGCGTGCTGGTTGATGAATAGTAACAATAACGGTTATTCCAATGGTGGTTAAAGACCAGCAAGGCTCCGGCCAATGGTCGGGCAAGGTCAATCCCGAACGTGCCAAGCGCGAACAGGCGCAGCGCGAACTTCAGGATAACGTGATCGATGTGTTTGAACAGCTCTTCGGCAAGGACGAGCAGCTGGACAAGCAAATGCGCTCACTGAATCAGAAGATCGGGGAAGACGGACTTGCCATGCTGGCTGAGCTCGAAGAGCAAGCGGAGCAAGATGCTTCCGAATCCACCACTGACAGCAAGTAGCGCTGAATAATCAGGTAACAAAAAGATAAGCATTTGAGTCATGAGCGATACTGGTGATCATAACGGTAATGGGAACGGGAACGGTTACGACGCGCCGGATGACCTGAAGACGCGCGAGGACAGTGGGCAGCCTCATGATTTTAGGGTACGAAAAGATAAATATCCAGATCAGGTTGTGGTTGCGCCTGGGGTTGTGGGGTTGCATGTAGAACGCACGATAGACAATGGACGGCCTTTTACTGCACCTGAGTATTCTAGTTTTTTCAGGCATTCTCTTGTTGTGGCTCTTAAAAGAATTGGCCAGAGCGTTGTAACTCGGGGAGGGGTTTGCCCCGACATTTTTGATTTTAAGAATAAGAATAATCAGACGTCGTGGGTAGATAGTGATCTGAAACGAAGTACGATTGAAGATTATGTGACGCGCGTGCCTAAAACCCTGT